>JAVVPJ010000010.1:0-12077 GCA_036655815.1 Oscillospiraceae bacterium | reverse complement strand
ATTTTACCATATTGAGGACTAATGGGGAACAAAAATTGAAAAAATCCGCCTCATGGGCGGACTTTTTCGACAGGCTGAACCGCCCTTTAAAGGGCGGTTGCGCCAATCCTCGATATGCACATATGCTTTCTTGTTCAACTCGCTGATGGTGGCGGGGGAAACCTTACTGCCCCAAAGGGCTTCGGTGATATCCTCTACGCGCCGAACCGATACACCAGCGAGATACATCTCAATGAGCGCTTCTTCCACTGAGCTTTCACGGCGGCGATACCGCTCTATGATTGCTGTTTCAAAGGATATACCCTTGAGCTTAGGCATTTTAAGGGACACGTCCCCCGAGGTGGTGGTGAGATTGCGCTCATAGTGACCGCTACGGTAGCCCTGCCGTTCCTGTGTTCGCTCGTACTTGGCTGCATTGGTGAGCTACTGGGCTTCCTGTTCCAGAAGCCCATTCAAGGTTTCTTCCACGCTGCTCCGTACCAATTCTTTCAGTTCATCCTTGATGATTCCCTCGTTTAGTTGTATAATTTCGTTGGACATTGTTTGCTATCTCCTTTCGGTATATGTTGTGTGACAACTCCATTTTACCAAAGACTGCAAACTTTGTCTTTTATTTTGCCTTTTTTAATTTGCGAAACTTATTGTACCTTATCAAGTTTTGAGATTGCTATCCCGTTTATTGCTTGCAAGTTCGAGTCTTATCGGAGTGAAGGTTTTGCCGGAATAAATCAATGAAAAAAGGACTTTCACTTTTCACAGTGAAAGTCCTCGAAAGGCGCATGGTTACTGGCTTTATGAGCCATAAATCATTATTACCTTTTATTTTTGGTGTCCCTGGGCAGATTCGAACTGCCGGCCTTTCGCTTAGGAGGCGAACGCTCTATCCGGCTGAGCTACAGAGACATTTGTATAAAGTTGTGTTTGTGACGTATGCCACATTTTCTCAGTTGTTAGTTGGAACGTAACCTGGAGGGTGACACTCTATCCAGCTGAGTTACTGAGACGGATATTGTATTCACGCAGACGGACTTAGAACAACTTTCCACAAGGTAACAAGATACAATGAAATTAACAACTCTAAGGGTTATTATACCATGAATTTCTGAAATGGGAACAGGTCATGCAATAAAAAAGAGTCCTGCTAACAAAAGGCAATAGGCAAAGCAAAAAACAGAGGAAAAGACAGGCCGCGAAAGATGGGTACAATAAAAAGACTCTTGCAATATGCGCCCACCTGGGTTAGAAGAAAACCGAAAATCCATTATGTATCCAGCATTACGTTATCCAAAGCGTTCAAATACTCCCTGACCTTGTCATGGTAGATACGCAGAAACTTATTTGCAGCGGCCATCATGTAAATCAGATAGGGTTTACCCTTGCGTGCTGACGATTAGAAACAGCGCCTTTCTCAGGTGTGGTGAGCCTCGTTTGGTCGTGTGAACGCTCTGGGCGCTGTGCTTGCTGGATTCATTCACGCCCGGGGTTAACGCCAGAAAAAAGCAATGAGTGCGTCACGATTTGAAAATCGGCAGGCGTCTCCAGTTTCTGCCATGAGCTGTGCACCGGCAGTGTCGCCCACGCCGTACGTGGAGTTCACGACCTCGTATTTTGGCAAAGTAGCGGCAAGACAGATAAACTCGGCTTTGAGCGTGGAAAGCATCGTCGTGGCGGCAACGAACTGTCCGGCAGCAGAGGTGATGAGAGCCTTGGTGAACGCATTTTTGGCATCGTTACAACCATCTTGTGGCTTGCGGCGTAAAGCTTGGCAGCTTTAGCTGTGCTGAAATGGTAGTGCCTTCGCCTGCATCATTTGAGGTAACGCTCAGAGAAAGCGGCTGCGCTCACGCCTAAAACGCAATCACGGTGGTAAAATGTGTAGACAAAATCTACCAGTTTCTGATGTCTGTCATCGTGCATGGGGCTTTGGAACAGTTTGATTATCCCCAGAAACGCAGAATCAAGCAGTGAAATGAGGTCGTTTTGCATCGACACAACGTTCTTCATGTGTAGGTTATACTACCTCGAAAACAGCTTGAGTTGCTAACTGGCAGTATCAGTTTCGGGATGCTCCCGCATCTCTTCCCAATGTTCAAGACCATGAGGATTCATCAGCCATGCCATCCGGCGTAATGAACCTAGATGGGCTGTGAGGACGGTTTAAGGCGAGACTCATCACCAAACAGGGCGTCAAATAACACGAGGCGACGAGTTTCAGGAGACAGATTGCCAAGCCGTGCCAGCAACGGGCCGTAGGGAGATGCCTCTGCCAGACCGCCCATGGCTTCCGAGATCGACTCAATATACGCACAACCATTGAGTGCGCACAGCCGCGCACAGCCCTCGTCCACAAGGTGGATGAGCTTAGATGCAATGGCGTCTGGTTCAGGACAAGGCTCGCGCCATCCGGTCACAAACGCATCAGAAACAACGCGATGAGCATCGGCAGGACAGCCCAGAGACAACAAGGCCATGCGATAGAGATTGGGCGCAAGATGGTCGTAACAACGCGCGTAGTCTCTCTTATCATCGATCATAGGCGTGGAGGCCATGGCGCACCCTCCTTTCTCAATCACAGATTTTTTGTAGTGCTATGAAATGGGCGCGAGGGTTTCGACTAGTGCCAGAATTTCCTCACGGGCGAGGTCACAAGTGCTCAAAATAAAGAAATAATCATCAAAGCTGAATGTGCAGGTGCGATATATGTGCTCACCAATGGCCTTTTCAATGTAGAATACCTCAAGGTTATGCACAATAAGATTTTCAGTCAGGGCGTTTTCAGTATCTAAGGCGGCGCCCATTCCCGAATTCCCAGACACATCGTGCTGCAAAAGGTCGATCGATTGTGTACCCCGTGTGTAGTGCGTCAGTGCCATGTGTGCATAGATGGTCTGTTCCTCAATGGAAAATCCCTCGGGAATAATTGTGGGAAGCCACTGAACAAAGATGGCACGTTCTCCCTCGAGCATCTCACGCAGTGCGGGGTCATCAGCTGACTGGGTGTGGATTTCAGTGTGGGTATCAAAGCGTTCCAATACGTATTGCTTGAGTTTGCTCCATCCCTCAGTTTGCATGACCATGATGCTTCCACCTACCAGCAATGCCGCCGCCAGCGAAGCCACCCAGCGCATATAGTGTGCGAGAGGTCGCTTGATGTGTTGCACGGCCGCCGAGATACGGCGCGTGATCGAAGCCTCAATAGCTGGGTCAAGCGGGGCATTGCTGTCAGCCATCAAACGATCGGCGTTGCTTTCGTACTGAGTGGCCAGATCCTGCGCAGCCTGACGTAGAAGGCGGTCTAACTCCAAGTCGTCCAAATCAGGCATTGTCAGATCCCTCCTTTGTGGAAAACTGAGCTACAAGCCGCTGGCGCGCACGCGTAATGCGAACCGAAACATTTTTTTCGCTCATGCCAAGAAGAAGGGCGAGATCACGGTATTGATATCCATAAGCATATTTTCCGATTAGAAGATATTGGTCTGTCTCTGACAATGTAGAGAGGATTCCACGCAAGCGGTGAACCTCATCCAAATGATCAAACAACATTTCCGGAGAGTGGGCCACCAATGTCTCTAATATGGGGGCGTCGTCGACATCCACCAAATTCGCCATATCGCGTTGACCTTGATTATAGAGTTTGAAGGATTCTCTTCTTACTATTACAATCAAATAAGCGCGCGTTTTACTACAGTCTATGGCTTCGATTTTATCAAGATTTTGGAATACACGTAAAAATGCATTCTGTACGGCGTCCTCAGCCAGTTGTGGCTGTCGTAAAACGGACAGTGCAAGCCGATACATTGCACGATGATACTGCTCATAGAGCAGATCAAAACGATCATCATTGGAGATGGTCATAAAAAGAAAAAACACCCAATTCCCCCTTTGTACAATCATTTCAATTCTATCATATCACAGCAACATCTGATGAGCACACAACTTTATCATAAGAAAGCCGCCGCGTACCAGTTACGCGGCGGCCAATGAAGATTAGAAAAGATTAAGCCTTTTTTATGAGCGTTGCATAAACGTCACCGACGCAACCGGCGGCGTTTGACTCATCCACATCAATGTGCATGGCCAGCGCGTAGGTGGGGTGTACACGGCAGACAACGTCATCAAAGATTAGCGTGCGTTGGGCCGATTCGATCCGAACCTGCACAACTTCTTTGTCAGAAACGCCG
This sequence comes from Oscillospiraceae bacterium, assembly GCA_036655815.1. Taxonomy (GTDB): domain Bacteria; phylum Bacillota; class Clostridia; order Oscillospirales; family Ruminococcaceae; genus Yanshouia. Next base: position 7,896 of record JAVVPJ010000010.1, on the reverse strand, counting down.
AATGCCACGCCGTCGGCAGGAGAAAAGTGCACGTGGCGCTTGGCGACGATCACGCCCTCAGAGAGCTCGACCGTACCAACAGGGCCAACAAGCTTACATCCAGGTGTTCCAACGATATCTCCGGATTCGCGAATGGGGGCAGAAAGACCCAACGTGCGTGCGTCGGTAGACGAAATCTCAATCTGGGTAGCGGCACGAACGGGTCCCAAAATCGAGACGCCCTTGAAGGTACTCTTGGGGCCGACAATATCAACGCGCTCAAAACAGGCAAACTGTCCGGGCTGTGAGAGGTCCTTCTTATTTGTCAGCTTGGCATCTGGTCCAAAGAGAATGGCAAGGTGCTCCTTGGTAACATGCAGATGACGCGCGCTGGTTTCGACTGGAACTTGATTTTTCATATATTGTTACATCCTTTCAACAGTCAAATAACTTTTCACATTATAGCTGATTTTAGCATGCCTTGTCAACCGCTTGAGAGGGAGCGGGTGACAGAACAGGCTCAATATGCTATACTTGTGCGAAACAATTTGAATGGGGGAACCAATTATGGCGTCCGATTTAGAACAACTTTCTCAACAGCTCGCCGACTGTCGGGACTGTCGTCTGTGCGAGGGGCGCAAGCATGTGGTCTTTGGAACCGGGAATGCGCGCGCGCGTGTCATGCTGATCGGGGAAGGCCCTGGGCAACATGAGGACGAGCAATCAGAACCATTTGTGGGGCGCGCCGGAAAATTGCTGGACTTGTTGCTTGATGCCGTGGAGCTTTCACGAAAAACCAATATTTACATTGCAAACATGGTCAAGTGCCGTCCACCGCAGAACCGCGATCCTGCGCCTGACGAAACCGAGGCATGCATTTCTCATTTGCGCGAGCAGGTGCGAATCATCCGGCCAGCCATTATTGTCTGTCTTGGACGGGTGGCGGCGCAGCGCCTCATTGATGCCGAGTTCAAGGTGACGCAGCAGCACGGACAGTTTTTTAATAAAAACGGTGTTTGGATGATGGGAACATTGCATCCTGCGGCGCTGTTGCGCAATCCGACCCAGAAGCCGGCCGCTTTTGAGGATTTCATGCGTTTGCAGGAAAAAATACAAGAAATTTGTCCGGAAACTTATCAGAGTCTGTGACTGCTGATCCCCACGCGCGAATCCAACCGCTTGTGCTGGTAGGATACAGCGACAGCCCAAACGACATGGGCTTACATACATTGTAATTGGCACAGTCGTTCATCAATGGAAGGGAACGACCCACTGCGCTGAACCACCTCATGTTGCATGAGAGATGTAGGAACTTACGGGGAAAAAGAGAAATATGATCGCTGCACAGGGGAGATGGATCCAGGCAAAAGATCGACTATTTTCCTAAAATATTCCCGAGTTCTCCGTCTCCTAACAACTCCTGGATGCGTTGCTGGACATATTCGTCTTCTGTAGCGGGGCGCTTGGGGTCATCGGTTGCGAGAGCCGCATAATCGCTCACCAGCATTTCGGAAAAGTCATAGCCGGCGTATTGCAGCCGTAACGGACGTTCAACAGCCTTATAATAGTCATCAAGGGTAGCACCCAAAGAGGAGAGACTGTCAGAAAGAGTGACCAGTGTTGCAGCGTCGCTCTGTAGAGAACTGATGTAGGCTGCCATATCCTCGGCGAGTGCGGGTTCGTCCAACGCGTATGCGCGGCGTTCCAGCTCGCGCAGCATAGCCTCTCCACCTTGAATTTTGGCGATCGTATTGAGACGATTGGAGAGACCAATATAGGTTATGAAATCTTTCTGCGCGGCGGTCAGATTGACTGCGTTGCCATCGATCACGGCGAGAATCTCATGATTGGAAAAATCACAGCGCTCCTTAAAGCGGGCGTAGTATGCATCCATTTGTCCGCTCACATCCTCTAGAATGCGGGATTGACGCTCCTGCTCTGCCTGCTCTTCAGGCGAGAGGGAACTGATGGGTGCTGCATTCGAGGGATCCGCAGACGACGCTACCGGGGTAGAATTGACCGCGCCCACAGGGTGGCTGGCTTGGGCTGCGGTGTGGTAGTGCTCATAGAGCAGGTTGGTCAGATACTGGGGACGAAATATCAACTTCATCGCATTCTGGAGCTGTGCGTCGGTCAGTCCGCTCACGGTGCGCAGCGTTTCAACGCCCTGCGTGTATCCCTCACTGGCCAAAGCAGCTTCTACTTGCTCCGATGCTGTGCGGTCAAAGTATGCTTCGTCGATGGAAACGCCCAGTTGGGTAAGATCTTTTTCCAGCACGGCCGACAGCGCGAGGTCCTGCTTGGCATAAGCACGATCCATGCGCTCATTGGTGTCAATGTAGAGGCGGTAGCCATTGTACGTGATGTTGCCGCTGGGCAATGTGGCGAGCACCATGTCGGGGGCAGAATCCACATAGGTGTAGACAGGTGCGGCAGAAGATGTCAAGTCAGACGAGGCGCTAGATGAGGAGGCATTGCGTTGGGCGCAGCCGGTAAGCAAGAGCAGGGACAGTGCAAGAGCTAAGAACAGGTGTTTCAAAAAAATACCACCATTTCGTTTTGTTATTGGGTTGTGTCATTTAATTGATTGGGTTACAAAATATTATAGCACAGGCACGTGACTAAAATATGAACTGACCCTTTTGGAATGTTCTGACTGAGATACGATGACGTTCAGTTGATGGCGTTGAGAAAGGTGCGAAGTATCTCAATGGCATAGACGGCCTTGTTGGGAGGACACTGACGCATCATGGCAGAGAGTGTCTCACATTCATGGTAAGAGGCAGAGGGACCGAATAAAATGTAGTCGGTGGAAAGCTGTAGCGTTTCTGCCAATAGGCAGAGGGTGTGCAGACTCATGCCGCGGTCTCCACGCTCGATGTCGGCACAGAACTTAGGCGTCACGCCAATTTTTTCCGATAGTGATTCTCGTGTGTATCCTAAATTGATACGATGAAGGCGAATGCGCGCCCCAATTTGATGCAAATCCATAGTTGTCATGAGCAAGCCCTCCCTGTTGTTGCTCTTAGTCTACCCTCTGCCTTTTTTCAACGAAATAAACTGCCAGGGTTGACCTTTTGAAACTTTTAGGGTAATATAAAATAAATAAGTGAAACGCAGTGGCAAAGGGGCGTATAAGCACATGGATAAAGGGGAGTTACTCGATTTTTTGGCCAACTCGCTGGGATGCGCCTATCTTTCTGATTTGCGGCAATTGGGGAATAGAAAGGTTCTATGCAGTCTGCTTACAGCATTGGCAGCGGAACGATTCACAGCGGAGCAATGGCAGGAAGCAAGTGCTTATCTTTCGGAGGAGCCACTGACAGGGGTTACCACTGCAAAGGAACTACAGCAGCTGCTGATTCGCTCCTTGAATACAGAGAGCATTTAAAGGCGAAAGCTTTGGATATGACTCATTGAATTATTTTTCAAAAATCCGGCAGTGCCGGATTTTTTTGATGTTGGGGGTTTCTCTCTGTCACAAAATGATGAATTCCGAGACAAAATCACGGATAGCATATGGTGCGTTATACGGTTTTGACGACCATTAACGGTTGGGCAGCGTTGGCAACATGCAGGGCAACCCAACGCAATCTCGAAGGCGTTCTAAGATGTTGTCCATGCACTTCCAGACAGCCTGACAGGATTTGGCCTGCCCTAACTGATTAAAAATATGATAAAATGCAATCAAAGCGAATCCTCGACGAAAAGCCGCGCCTTTCGAAGAGAGATCGCATGCGAGGGAGGTGCGTGCTCACAGAAAGATGGATTACCTGAAACGCACAGGAGAAAACAACCAATGAAACAATGCCGTATTTTGACATCATTGGCGGTGACAACCCTATTATGTCCTATTCTATCAATGAGTATTAGCGCCACGACGGAACCCCTTGCAGCGGATGCCCTTCATACGCAGGCCAATCAGAGGTTGGTACGTCAGATGCCCTCTGTGTTATCTACACCGCTTTCGCAGGGTGGAGCGGTGACGTTTCTCCAACAGAATGGTTCATGGTGGATGGACGGATTTGCGCATGGGGATTACATTTCGCCGTTGGCCGGAAGCGATCTTGCAGCTGTTAAGACTGCTTCGGGGGAAGTTGATATCCGTTCCGGCCCCAGCGCAGGATACCCGGTGATCGGGAGCATCAAGGACGGCGATACCATTGCGGTCATCTCACAGGCGCGAGGATGGAGCAGAATCGTTTACGCCGGTGTAAAGTCCGGCTATATCAGCAGCGCCTATCTGGCGGGGGCACCGGGCGGCGTTTCTACAGACGGGACAGTTCGCCTCTCTGTACCCTTGTATAAGCAGTATGACAGACGATGGGCCAATGTGAGGCTCAATACTGAGGGGGAAACCGTGCGCCAAATTGGCTGTGCCACGGCCTGTTTGGCAATGACAGAATCTTATCGTACCGGAAAGACGCTCACACCCCTAACGATGTCTCAAAGACTTTACTATTCGGCGCGGGGCGATCTTGCATGGCCGCCACAGTATCGGGCGTATACCGGAACGGACTACCTTAGGGTGATCCGCGAGCAACTCCAAAAGGGGATTCCTGTGATGTTCGGAGCCAAGACCGCTTCGGGCAAATCCCACTGGGTGGTTGTGACAGGGATGAGAGGGGCGTCGGCTTCAGCAATGATGATTAACGATCCGGGTTCGGACGAACGAGAAACATTGCAGCATTTACTCAATGAATACCCGATTTTTTATAAACTGGAATATGCTGATCGATAGCACCACATCCAACACGCCAAAGGCGCGGCAAAAGCATGAATGCTTTCTGTCGCGCTTTTGCAATATTAGCGTAAAATGATGCGGAATCGTTACTTTAGAAACAAAATAACTGAAAAAATGTTTTATTTTATTGTAGATTTTCCACACGGGACGGACAAAACACAGGAAACAAGAGGAAGAAGGAGGAAACACGAGAAAACACGAGAACAGCAACAGGTTGGCAATCTCACTTCTCTGATTCGTGAAAATCGTTTGCACATTGCACAAAATGATTAAAAATCGATTGACAATGAATAAAAAATGTAGTTGAATGAAATTGGTATCTTAACACGCAACTCTAAATTTCACGGTCCCGGTTTGTGACTTTGGAGTAAATCCACAGTAGGAAGGTGAAAACTTTGTCCCTCGACGCAATTAGACAGGTTGGCGAGACAGAGCAGATGGCGGCGCAGCTGGTGCGCGACGCGCAAACCAAGGCACATGCTTTGCTCATTCAGGCGCAACGTGACGGAGATGGTCGCTGTGAAAGCGCACAAAAGGCGGCGGCACAGGCGGCGCAGGAGGCTGCGCAGAAAGCACACGCACATGCTGACGACTATGTACGCAAGCAAAATGATTTGGCGCGAATCGATTGTGAGATTCTTCGCACCGCAGCGCTCCAACGAATGGATAGGGCGGTTTCCACCGTTGTTGAAAAGGTCGTGAAAGGCTAATGGCTATTGTCAGAATGCAGCGATTATGCACCATTGTGCCATTCACTGCACGACGCCAGGTGCTGCGCACACTCTATCGGCTTGGCTGCGTGGAGATTGAGAGCAGCGCGGCGGCATTGCATGCGCAGTATGGAGATGTGCTGCATACGCAGGAGGAGAATACCGGTGCGGAAGAGCAGAAAAATCGTCTGACACAAGCAGCCGCTGCATTGAACAAGTATGCACCCTGCAAGACTTCGCTACTGACCCCACGTACGGCGGTCAGAGAAGCACAGCTTTTTGACGTCGGGCGGCTGGCTCATGCTGTGGAAAGTGCTACACAAATTATGGAGTTGACTTCCCAAATTGACGAGGCTTGCGCACAGCAGGGTCGTTTGGGAAGCCGCATCGCGGCGATTGCGCCATGGACCGCGTTGGATGTGCCACTCGACTATGAGGGAAGCGCCATGACCGGCTATTTCCGTGGTGTGGTGTCCGTGAGTACTGACACCGCTGCGCTGATGGGGGAAATGGGGGAAGCACTGCCCGCCACTGTGTTGAGCGAGATCTCGTCCGATAACGAGCAACGTTATCTGACGCTTCTAGTCTACAAGCCCGACGAGGAGGAAGCACTGTCGCTGCTGAAGTCGCACGGCTTTATGCTGATGAACTATCGGGATATCCATGGGAATGCGTTGGATAAGATCAACAATTATTCGGAACAGATTGCAGCATTGGGCGACGACATTGCGGGGTGGATCAATCAGATCTGTGCAATGGCTTCTGAGAGAAAATTGATCTTGTCTGCCATTGACGCTTATACGCAAGAGGCGGAACAGGACGGTCTACTGTCGGCGGTTGGACAGACACAACGTACCGTGATACTGACAGGCTGGACGCCCGCAGAGGCAGCCGAACGGGTAGGATCCGCGCTCATCGATCTGGGATGCGCTTATCAATTTTGCGATCCCACTACGGAAGATCAGCCGCCGACCGCCATGCGCAACGGAAAATTGGTAGATCCTTTCACCGGTGTGACTGAGATGTATGGCACACCGACCTATGGGAGCATGATCGACCCCAATCCGACCATGAGCATTTTTTATTTCATTTTTTTCGGCTTTATCATGGGGGACGCCATGTATGGCGTGCTGATGGTGATTGGCAGTTGGATTTACCTCAAAAAAGCCCGCCCGAGCGGCGGAACCAAGCGGATGATGACGATGTTTATGTATTGTGGCGTTTCAACTTTCGTGGCCGGTGCCTTGACAGGCGGTTGGTTTGGAAACGCGGCGCAGGCACTTTCTCTGTGGATTACGGGAACGGAACATGCCATCGCGCCACTCTGGTTCGACCCTCTCAAAGACCCGATGCGTATGCTCGTCTTTTCTCTGGTACTTGGCGGAATTCAAATTGTCACCGGAATGGCGCTGTCGGGTTTGCGCATGATCAAGCAGGGACATCCGCTGGATGCGCTGTGCGATGTGGGCTCGTGGTATGTGATCTTTATTGGGATTGGCCTGCTGGCGCTGGGTTATCCTGCAGGACCGTATGTCGCCATCTTCGGCGTACTGATCATTCTGCTGACCGGCGGCCGCAAAAACAAGGGGATTGGAAAGATCACAGGTGGATTAAGCTCTCTTTACAGCATTACAAGCTATGTCTCGGATCTGCTTTCCTATTCGCGCATCATGGCGCTGGGAATGTCAGGCGCGGTAGTAGGCCAAGTGGTCAACACCATCGCGACGATGGCAACCGGCATTCCGGGTGTGCTGCTGTGCGTCGTTGTCTTTGTCTTCGGGCATGTTTTCAACCTCGCGATCAGTTTGCTGGGTGCTTATGTACATACATCTCGCCTGCAGTACATTGAGTTCTTTGGCAAGTTTTTTGAGGACGGGGGCCGTCCGTTCAAACCCCTGTGGAACCACACTAAATTCGTAGAAATCATCGAGGAGGATTAATTTTATGACAGCAATTACCGGATTTCTTTCGACCATTTTCACAGGACAAACTTTCGCATTATTGGGTGTCGCACTGGCGATTGGATTAGCTGGAACCGGTTCTGCCAAGGGCGTAGGCATCGCCGGAGAGGCTGCCTGCGGCGTGCTGTCGGTCGCGCCGGAACAGTTCGGACGTGTCTTGCTTTTGCAGGCACTTCCCGGTACGCAGGGAATTTATGGTCTACTGGTGGCTTTCTTGATTCTGTTTGCTGATGGCGTGGCTCCCGGAACGGTATCACTTGCTACAGGAATTGGCTATTTCTGTGCTTCGCTGCCCATTGCAATCGCTGGGTATTTCTCGGCCATTGCGCAGGGTCGGGTTTCAGCCGCCGGTATGGGCATTGTTGCCACTAAGCCCGAGGAATCCATGAAGGGCGTTATAGCGGCAGGACTTGTTGAAACATATGCAGTATTGTCACTTCTCATTTCTGTTCTTATATTCTTTAACGTGCCTAATATGATGGCATAAGGAACATAACTAAAA
>JAVVPJ010000009.1:0-12386 GCA_036655815.1 Oscillospiraceae bacterium | reverse complement strand
CATAGCGCCGCATAGAATATCCCCCTAATGATCAGTGCAAAAAGCATCATCAGCACAGCCGTTACGTAAAGTAATTGATGAGAACGAACAATATCCTCAGCCTCCACAGGGCGAAGGTCCTCGCCGAGATAAGGCTTCTCATGCAACCTGCCAAAATAGTAGGCATTTCCGGCAAGTCTGACACCAAGAGCCCCCGCCATTACAGACTCAGTCTGTGCAGAATTGGGGCTTGCGTGCTCAAATCGATCCCTTTTCCAGATATGAAAGGCATTTTTTGTGTTCATTCGGCAAATCCACACAGCTAAGATCATCAGAAGTGCGCACAAGCGGGATGGGATGAAGTTAAGTGCATCATCCAGCTTCGCAGCGAACCGGCCAAAATCCAAATATTTCTCGTTTTGATAGCCAATCATTGAATCCATTGTGTTTGTCGCCTTATACAGGCAACCAAACGGCGCGCCGCCAATCATCAGATAGAAAAGCGGCGCAGCCACACCGTCTGAGACATTTTCTGCCACAGTTTCCACAGCGGCACGGGTGATTCCCGGCTCATCAAGCCTTTCGGTATCTCTGCCCACAATCATGGCAACTGCTTTTCTGGCCCCTCCCAAATCCTTGGCCTTGAGAGCGGTGTACACTTTTTTGCTTTCGATTCTCAGGCTTTTTGTGGCAAGAAGCTGCCAACAAAAGAATGTTTCCAGCACAAAATAAAGCCATGGAGCAACGCAAAAGGCCAGATAGAGCAGGGTCGCCGGAACAGCAGTGCAAATCAGCAGGATGCTCAATGCCAGCAGGATGCCGCCCAAGCGCTTATTGGAGATCGGATAAAAAAGACGTTCGAGCCTCTCGATGAGCATTCCCATTCCTCGAACGATGTGCAGCCATCCCTGAGGATCTCCTATGATCAGGTCGATCAGAAAGCCCGCGCACAGGGCCAATGTTGAATAGATCAGCATCGTGGGCCTCCCGGGGTCGTACGTGCCTTTTTTTCGAAGGTGCATAGGGGGCATTGTAGTTGAATGCTTTCAAGTAAGATTTCTAACTGCATATTGTATTGCCTTTCCCACAAAATTTTCAGCGAAAACGGGGTTTGCATCAAAGTAAAGGTGTGGGAATCCTGCATACAGCGTTTGCGTCGCATGTATGCAGGGCCAACTCCTTGCAGAGAGTGGCTTTTCAGCGATAAAGTCTGTGCCGCAGTCCGTGCTCTCATAATAGTGAAATTCATGTGCGCGGATCCTGCCGCCTTGCGCACAAAATAGGTTGTCCGTTTTTGCATGGAGCGTGAGATACCCAAACCGTCTGAGCTTCTCTGTTTTGTATGCCTCTGCATGGATGGCCCCCACCATTGGAAAGCCGTCCAGTGTATCATGCAGGTACAGAAACCCGCCACATTCGGCGATGGTTGGGATCCCACCCAGTACCGCTTTGTTGACGGATTGAAGCATTGTGGCATTCCCGGAGAGCGCCTTGGCATATAGCTCTGGATATCCACCACAAAGGTAGAGTCCGCCAATGTAATCTGGCAGCGTCACATCATCAAGCGGACTGAAAAACACGATTTCGCAACCACGTGCGCGGAGCATTTCCAGATTCTCTTCATACATAAAACAAAAGGCGTTATCCCGCGCGACAGCAATACGAACCGAACCAAGTGGGCGGCAATCCGCTGTAGGAGCATCGAGAGGGGGGGCGCTTGCTGCCAATGCAAGAACCCCTTCGATGTCGATATACTGTTCAGCAAGATCACCGAGCAGGGCAATTTTCTGCTCCATATCTGCAATTTCTCCCACCGTCACCAGCCCGAGATGGCGGCTCTCAATCTGGACTTTTGTTTCACTGGGCAAAAAGCCCAGTGGCTTAACCCCGACCTTCTTTGCGATAGTGCCAAGTCCTTCATACAGCATAGGGGAGGCGTTGTTGAAGATAACGCCTTGAATCCCGCACTGTCTTCTGTATTCTAAAAATCCTTTGAGCACAGCTCCTGCGGAGGCATACATCCCCTTCGCGTCCACAACCAGCACGGCCGGCGTTTCTGTTTCGCGTGCCACATCGTACGCACTGTAACACCCCTCGGGGCCTACGCCGTCATAGTATCCCATTGCCCCTTCTAAGATTGAGAGGTTGCCTGCATAGTTGACGATCAGCTGCTTTAACTGCTCCGCATCACAGAAAAATGGATCAAGGTTGTGGGTGGATATCCCTAAAACGCTGCGGTGGAACATCGGGTCGATATAGTCCGGACCGCACTTGAAAGCGGATAGAGAAATTCCTCTCTTCTTCAATGCTTTGAGCAATGCGCAGGTGACGGTGGTCTTACCGCAGCCTGAATGTGTACCCGTCATCATGATCCTATTCATTTTGACCTCCGCTGAGGATAAAGACGGATGATCCCGCCTGCAACATATGCAGATTTCCAACCGGTTTTGCACGTGTTGCGTTGACCTGTATAATCGCAGGGACAATGCCATACGCAGCAAAGGCTTGTGTCGCCTCGTGTACCGTTTCCAACGTGACGGCGTTGACGACGATGTGAATGCTCGGATTATCCAGAAGCAGCGTATCAAATATGTCCATGAGCCTGCCCGAGCTTCCACCAATAAACGCCGCATCAAGGGGCGGCATTTTGTGCAGCGCATCGGGCGCCTCACCCAATATGGGTATCACATTCCCGATGTGAAAGGCACGACAGTTTTCTGTCACGAGTCGGATGGCCTCCTCGTTTTTATCCAGGGCATACACCTGCCCCTCGTAAGCGGCAAGCGCCATTTCGACCGTGACTGATCCAGTCCCTGCACCAATGTCGCAGCACACCGCGTCAGGAAAGAGGGCCAGTCTGCTCATCGTCATGGCACGTATTTCAGCTTTGGTCATGGGCACATCGCCGCGTATGAATGCTCCATCTGGGATGCCAACGCGGACACGCTTGTCATAACTGGGGTTTTCTATGAGCACTACGGCCAAACTACTGGTTCCCGCCGCGGACAGGCCGGATACCGAAAGCGTAAGAATCTGCTCTTTGGGCGATCCTAAGTTTTCGCCTACATGAGCCACAAGTTCCCCAAACCCCGCATCCGTCAGTTCTTCTCCCAGATTCGCCATATTTCCGCCCGTCAGAGCAAAGGTCAGACGATTACGGCGCACAGTGTCCACCAGGTTTCCTCTGCGCCCGTGACAGCTTATCACTGCAACATCTTGCCACGGGCGCATCAGCCGTGCGAAGAAATAGCTCAGAGAAGAAATGCCCGGAATTAAGGTCAAGGAACAGCCCTTGAGCGCGGCACACAATCCATCTGCCGCACTGTAAAATCCGGTGTCTCCGGATACCAAGACACAAAAGCATCCGTTCTCATACCCGTCTAAAATATGGGTAACAGCATCCGGCGTATATTGGTCATAGGATGGCTTTCCAAGCACTTCAAATTGCCCAATCAGACGCGGCGCTCCAATCAGTGCATCTGCCTGTTGAATGGCACGCCGTCCTTGGGCCGTCAGCGTATCGACACTCATGCCGATTCCGACGATGGTAACCTGTTTCACACCGTGCCCTCCTCGATCATTTTCAAAATAGCAGCCAGCGTCAATCCTGTTTCCTCGCGGGGACGGGAAAGCATCGCCACCGTCATGCCGCACGCGCGAGCGGCTTCGCGCTTTTCAGGATATCCACCCGCTTGGCCCGATTCCTTTGTCAAAAGGATTTGTGCCCCTGCTTCTCGGAACAGGGCGGCATTGAGTTCCTTTGAAAACGGACCCTGCATACAAATGATGTGCCTTGCCAAAAAGCCCGCCGAAAGGCAGGCAGAAAGTCCCGCTTCATCGGGCAAGATGCGAATCCACACCCGCTCCTGATAGTCTCGGACGGCGGTGAGAGCGGCCGCTTCCTTCGCGCCTAGCGTAGAAAAAATCATGCCAGGCTGTTGATTCAGCCATCTGACAAGCTCGTCAATGCTAGAAAAAATTTGGCAGCCATCACTCTTGGACTCATTGCGCAGAAGGCGCATCAGCTTTTTGCCTGTGCATTTACAGGCTGCGCAGATATTGTCGCTGACCTCTGTGGCGTAAGGATGCGTTGCATCTATCACAAGGCGCGGGTTTTCAGCTGTGAATAGTTCTTCCATGCCTCTCTTGTCTAGCCGCCCCGTATGAATGCGAAGTGAATCAAAAGGAGTTAGAAGCGACTCCCCATATTCCGTTGCAACACATGCGAGTGTATCAATTTGTTTTTGGGTGAGCATCTCGCACAACTGCCTGCCTTCTGATGTTCCGCCGAACAAAAGAATGTCAGTCAATCCGATACCCCCTCGGCGTCACCATTTTCCCGCGCAATATTTTGGTTTGGGTGTTTCCGATGAAAACGGTGGTAAACATATCTGCCGGTGCCTGTCTGAGTGCTTTGAGCGCCATAACCTCAGTATGCTGTCCCTCGCGGCCTATGTTGCGTACCAGTCCGCAGACGGTTTCTGGTGACTTATGCCGGAGAAGAATGTCACAGGCTTTCTTGAGGTAGTCGCATCGCTTCTTGCTGGCCGGATTGTACAGGGCAATGCAAAAATCCGCCTCAGCGACGCAAGTAAGCCTCTTTTCGATCAGCTCCCACGGCGTCAGCAGGTCGGAAAGGCTGATCACGGCAAAGTCATGTGTCAGCGGAGCGCCCAGCACGGCAGCCCCTGCAAGGGCAGCCGTCACACCGGGGATAACCTCAATCTCGATGGGTGGAAACGCTTCCGAAAGCTCATAGATCAGTCCCGCCATTCCATACACGCCCGCATCACCGCTGCAAACAACTGCAACGGTTTCTCCTTGCGACGCGAGGGAAAGCGCAGCTCGGCAGCGTTCTGTTTCGTGTGTCATGGGCGTATCCAACGTGCGTTTTTCCGGATACAGCGGTGAAACAAGCTCCACATATTTAGAGTATCCCACAATCACATCACATTGCCCGAGGGCGTTGTGACAGGCTTGCGTCATATTTTTTGCGTTGCCCGGTCCGATTCCAATCACGTATATCTTTTTCATGTTTTTCTTTCCCCATCAAAGCATATGGTAAACGGTGAAATGGCAAGTGCCATGGTTACGCCGTTTCCTGCGTCCTTACCTATGAGCAGTCGCCCACCATCACCGCTACCCAGCACGGCGCTGCGTTCGCAGACATTATCTGCACCCGTGATCTGTTTTACGAACGCGGAGGAGGTATAGGTGCCGGGAGCCGCCATCAATTCCTGCGCCAAAAAAGTCTTAAAGGGCAGCGCATGTCTGTGGCAAAACGCTAGAATTCCCGGTTCCCTTGCTTTCAGGTCGATACTGCACACGCGCGCAACGGCAAGCGGATGACAACCCGCCTTTTCAAGTGCAAGCTCGAAAGCGCACTCGATCGTCCCGGAATTCACATCCTTTTTACATCCGATGCCCAGCGTGATAATGGGTGGAACCAACCTCAGTGCTTCCTTGCACCCGCACATGCGGTGGGTGATGAGTACATCGCCGCCCTTGTCGCAGAGCACAATTCCTTGAGGCAGTTGGCCCCGCACCGGATAGTCACATTCGATTTTGATGCTTCCCCCTGCGAGGAGATGTGCCGAAACCCATTTGATACGGTCCGGATTGGCGATCCGAAGGCCATGCTTGACCGCCCATGTATCGATTGCAAACACGCCGTTTACATCGGTTGCGGTGGTGATCACGGGCATCGCACCGAGAAAGCATGCAAGCCGGCTTGTCAGCTCGTTGGCGCCTCCGATATGCCCCGACAGCAGTGAGACGGCGCAAGAAGCAATCTCATCGATCACAACCACGGCTGGGTCGCTCGTCTTACTGGTCAAAAAGGGAGCCACCGCCCGCACTGCAATGCCGCAGGAACCGATAAAGATGAGTGCGTCATGCTTAAAATGCTCTTTGACCCATTCTTTAAGTCGGCCGTGTACACAGCGGGTCAGTGAGGCGGTCTCGCCGCTTTGCTCAAAATAAGACGTAAGGCGTTCACCCAGAGCATAACCTCTGTCGCTAAATGTAACGATCGCGGCATTCATTCTTTTCTTCCTTGACGAAAGGCAGTTGTAAACGCCGGATCATACAGCTTGGAAAGCTCGTAATCGTCTCCCAGAAAACCACCGACTAAAATCAGGGCCAGATTTGCAACGCCATTTTGCGATGCAGTCTCCGCAAGGGTCCCCACCGTACAACGCAGCACCCTTTCATCCGGCCAGGTTGCCTTATATACAATGGCAGCGGGGGAATTGTCCGCATAGCCCCCCATCATCAGCTCTTGTTGCAACTGTTGCGTCATACCAGCGCTCAAAAAAATCACCATAGTAGCTCCATGCGCCGCAAAGGACGCGATGCTCTCCCTGTCCGGAACCGCAGTTCGACCCGCCATGCGGGTGATGATAACACTCTGACTCACACCCGGCAGCGTGTATTCGCTTTTCAGCGCCGCAGCCGCACCGCAAAAGCTAGACACACCGGGGCAGACGCTGTACTCAACGCCTGCGGCTTTGAGTAAATCCATCTGCTCGCGGATCGCACCATAGACAGAAGGGTCGCCCGTATGCAACCGCACCGCCATCCCCCCCGCGCGGTGTATGCGCAGCAGGACGGTGATCACCTCATCAAGCGTCATTTTGGCGCTGTTGTGCAGTTCACAATCACTTTTTGCAAAATTGAGCAGTGCCGGGTTGATGAGAGATCCTGCATATACAATTGCATCGGCTGTTTTCAGGATCTGGGCGCCGCGCAGCGTAATCAAATCCGGCGCACCGGGTCCGGCCCCCACAAAATGGATCATGTCCGTATCCTCCATGTTTCAATTAGCTCGTCCGCATTGTTGCTTTTGGTCAATATGCCGCACATGGGCTGGGCGTTGGTAAAACAAAGATAACCGATCATCACGCCCTCCGGCACACGTCGCTTCAGGCAGGCATCTATGCGCTTTCCAAGTTCTGTTATGGTTTCTTTGAGCAGCCCAGCCTCCCAAATCAGTGCCAGAGCCGCATCGGCTGTGACACTGTGTAAAATATCCTTGAGCAGGGAAGTTTCGGCCCCCGCTTCCAGCGCACAGGCCACCAGTGTCTCCATGCGCCCATCTCCAAAAGAGGAGTGGGTATTGGTTACGCCAAGCCCAAGCTTCACCAGTTTGCCAATATGCCCGATGAGTAAGATTCTTTCAAACCCCAGCTCGACAGCGCTGTCAATGGCATCTCCGATAAAGTTGGAGCAGGTCACATGGCCATGCATTGACAGCCCGAGGCTCTCACGGGCAAATGTTTCCCCATAGTTTCCGGGGGTGATCAACACTTCGTGTGCCCCCAATGCCTCAAGCTGTCTAAGCTCTAGGCGGATGGTGTCTGTCATTGCCTGATTGCTCATAGGTTCTACAATACCAGTGGTACCTATCACGGAAATCCCGCCCTCTATGCCCATACGGGAATTAAAGGTGCGCTTGGCCAGTTTCTCACCGTCGGGAATGGAAATGATAACTGTAAAACCACCCTCATAGCCATATTGAACCGCCAGCTCGCGCAGCGCTCTTGTGATCATCTCACGTGGCACGCTGTTGATCAGCACCCACCGGCTGATCAAGGCCGGGTCTGGTCACGCGACCCACGCCCTGAGCACCATCAATCTGGATCCCGTGCACATTTCTTTGAACCTGGGCATACAGCAGCGCACCATCAGTCACATCTGGGTCGTCGCCGGAATCTTTCCGGATCGCGCAACTCGCGCAACCGTCCACGATTCGGATATCCAACACATCAAGCGTCAGAGTCACACCCTTTGGCGTGTCGATGGTTACCTGCTCCACAGAATTGCCGCAAAGCAGCATGATTCCGGCTGCTTTCGCCGCTGCGGCGGCGCAGGTTCCAGTGGTAATGCCGCAGCGAAGTAATTTACCATTTACGTTTCGCATAAATTCCATACAAAAACCCCCCGACGTTGAAGCGCCGAGGGCGATTTATGAGGAAACGGGTTTCCACTTAAATCATATCCTTCGGTGCCCGCAAAGAAATATGAATTCTGGTAACCCGGCTGTAACGGCAACGGACTTGCGAGGGAATTTCGCCCTGCTTCCCAGTTCAATTCAAGAACAGTATGCGACAAAACCGAATGATTGTCAAGGCGTGATTTCATTGCGAATTTCTGCCACAGTGTCACATTTCTGGCGAAATCCTCTGGTCCACACCAGTCTCGAAGCAGGAACCTGATTTGACAATTACATTGACAAAACGATTCTTTCTGTGTTATACTGACATCAATTAAATATCGGATACAGGTCATGGAAGTTGGGTGTCAATCCCACACAAGGCCGTTGCTGTGATTCGCTGTTACCTTGGCAAATGCCGCTGGAAGAGATTCCGGGAAGCGTCGAAGGTTGCGTTCTAAGATGACGCAGGCGATCAGTCAGAATACTTGCCTGTTATCTGCTGCGCTTTTTTGCGTAGCGCATACCGCTCTGCGGACTACCGGAGCCACGAATATGCAAAAAATATACCTGCCATCTTTGGGGGTACATTCCACTTTTTACATAAACGAACGTCTGCAAGCTGCTTGCAGATGTTTTTTTATTATCTGGGCTTGTTTTGCCGATGAG
Source organism: Oscillospiraceae bacterium (assembly GCA_036655815.1). GTDB lineage: Bacteria > Bacillota > Clostridia > Oscillospirales > Ruminococcaceae > Yanshouia. The sequence continues at coordinate 3,805 of JAVVPJ010000009.1, read as the reverse complement.
GTTTCTCATCAGCGATGAAAAGCAATAAGAATAGAAGGGAGATTTTAAATGAAAAAGAGTGTGAAAAAGTTTGTGCCCCTGCTGCTTACGCTGTCCATGGTTCTGTGCGCGGCCGGCTGCGGAGCACAGTCTTCTCAGGAGCCTGCGGTTTCTTCGGCCACAGACCAGACGGCGCAGGAACCTGCGATTTCTGCAACCACCGACCAGAAGGCTGCGGACAATGTAGCAGCTCTGATCGACGCAATCTATGTGCAGCAACGCACTGATCAAACAGATGCGCAGTGCGCGTCGGCGAAGGCCGCTTGGGACACGCTGACGGATGCACAAAAGGCTCTGGTAACAGGTGAAAGTGCCGACCCGGATTACTTCGGGAGAGATACCGGAGACGCTTCCAAAGATGCCCCTCTCAACGAGAATGGCATTGGCGAAAACGAACTACTGGTCGTGAGCTTCGGCACCTCCTTCAACGACAGCCGCATCAAGGATATCGGCGGAATAGAGAAGGCTTTGCAGAGCGCTTATCCAGACTGGTCGGTAAGAAGAGCTTTTACCGCCCAGATCATCATCAACCACGTTCAGGCCCGTGACGGAGAAAAAATTGACAATATGCGTCAGGCGCTCGAGCGCGCGGTTTCCAACGGCGTCAAGAATCTGATGATACAGCCCACCCATCTGATGCACGGATCCGAGTATGACGAGCTCGTGACAGTGGTGGAGGAATATCGGAGCAAGTTCAAATCCGTAGCGATTGCCGAACCTCTGCTGGGCGCGGTCGGCTCCGACGCCACAGTCATCAATGCGGACAAGAAAAGTGTCGCCACGGCCATCACTGCTGAAGCTGTGGAAACGTCCGGATACAAAAGTCTGGAAGCGGCTGCGGCAGACGGCGTCGCTTTCGTATTCATGGGACATGGCACCTCGCACACAGCCAACGTGACCTACAATCAGATGCAGACGCAAATGCAGGCGCTTGGCTATCCGAACGTGTTCATCGGCACCGTGGAAGGCAAACCGGCAGATACTGCCTGTGAGGCCGTGATCAATAAGGTGCATGCAGCCGGCTTTACGAAAGTAATTCTTCGTCCGCTGATGGTGGTGGCCGGCGACCATGCCAACAATGATATGGCCGGTGATGACACCGATTCTTGGAAAAGCCAGTTTTCCGCTTCTAACTATTTCAAAAGCATCGACAGCCAGATCTCCGGTCTGGGTGGAATCTCCCAAATCCAGCAAATCTATGTTGCGCACACCGCAGCAGAAATGAAATAAGGAAAAATGATGAAAATGAATATCAAAGAAAAACTGATCGTTCTAATTTTGGCCGCTATGACAAGTGTGGCATTGGTGGGCTGCGCAAGCGCAAGCAGCGAAGTGACACCAAGTGCAACGACGAGCACACCCGCAAGTGCAACGACGAGCACACCCGCAAGTGCAACGACGAGCACACCCGCAAGCATAGCGCTTGCCGATGGCATTTACAGTGCGGAATTTTCCACGGACAGCGGTATGTTCCATGTCAACGAAGCCAATCATGGCAAGGGTGTTCTGACAGTGAAGGATGGAAAAATGACCATTCACGTCAGTCTGGCATCAAAGGGCATCGTCAACCTGTTTGTGGGTACTGCTACAGCAGCACAACAGGATGGAGCGGCGTTGCTAAAGCCCACCGTCGATAGCGTCACCTACAGTGATGGGGTCACAGAGGAAGTATATGGTTTTGATATCGCGGTTCCTGCAATTGATAAAGAGTACGCTGTAGCGCTTGTGGGGACAAAGGGCAAGTGGTACGATCATATGGTTTCGGTTTCCAATCCCGTCCCGGCAAAATAGCACACAATACTTAACAAATTCTGTATGCGCGACATGATATGTCATGCATACAGAATTTACGCATTTAGAGAGGGTCCTTTATGAAAAAGCTTCTGGCCTATCCGCTTATGCTGCTGATTCTGGTGCTCTGCTCCTGTGCTCCGGCTGATGGTACACTGCGGGACGGGCAATACACCGTCAAAGTGACGCTCTCCGGGGGATCCGGTCGGGCCACCATTGCATCCCCCGCAGAAATGACCATTGGGGATGGGCAGGTAACGGCAGTCATCGTATGGAGTAGCCCATATTACGAGTATATGCGTCTGGATGGAATGACCTATGATCCTATAAATTCCAATGGGAATTCCACATTTTCCATTCCCGTGACGCTTGATGAGGAGATTGCGGTCACCGCCGAAACCATCGCCATGAGCACACCCCACGAAATTGACTATACCCTGTATTTTGATTCTTCCACACTCCGGCCGCTCGATGAGAAATTCCTACCCATCCCGATCATGGTCGGATCCGCAGCGATCTTGCTGCTCATCGCATGGGCAGGCTTTTTGAAACACAAAAGACGCCGTAAAGCAAACAGGGTAGAAGAAGCATGAAAATGAAACGATATACGGCTCTGGTGTTTGGCATCATTCTGCTTTTCTCGACGCTGTTCGGCTGCTCGGGGGACACTGACTCCCTGCGCAAGGATCTTGGAAACGGATGGAAGCCGGAGAGAAGCATGAAGTTGCAGTACGCCAAAAACTTTAGCGTGGACTATTATAACGGTGGCTATGGGCTGATCACCCTATCCGACAGCAGCCAATATCTTGTCATCCCTCAAGGCAGGGAGGTTCCTGAGGGGATCTCGGCAAAGATCACGGTATTGCAGCAACCGATCAACAATCTCTATCTCGCTGCCACTTCAACCATGTGCCTGTTTGACGCTCTGGACGCTCTGGATCATATTACATTGTCCGGCACCAAGGCAGAAGACTGGTATATTAAGAATGCGAAAGCAGCAATGCAGGCTGGAAAGATTCTTTATGCTGGGAAATACAGCGCTCCAGATTATGAAATGATCCTGTCAAAGGGATGCAGCCTTGCCATAGAGTCTACCATGATCAGTCATGCCCCAGAAGTAAAAGAAAAACTAGAAGACGTGGGCATCCCCGTATTGATCGACCAATCAAGCTACGAATCGCATCCTCTGGCACGCACCGAATGGATCAAGCTTTATGCCGTGCTCATGGGCAAAGAGGATCTTGCTGAGAAGCTGTTTAATGAACAAATTGCTTATATGAACGATGCTGCCGGAAAAGAAAATACCGGAAAAACAGTGGCCTTCTTCCATATTAGCTCCTCGGGCTATGCTGTCACCAGAAAACAGGGTGATTACGTAACAAAAATGATCGAGCTTGCTGGAGGTAACTATATTTTCAAGGATTTGGGCGATCCGGAAAAAGCCATGAGCACTGTAACGCTGGAAATGGAGAGATTTTACGCGACGGCAAAAGAAGCAGATTATATTATCTATAACAGCACAATCGGCGGCGAGATTTCTTCGCTCGGAGAACTGATCAGCAAAAACAGTCTGCTCAAAGACTTTAAAGCTGTACAAAACGGAAACGTCTGGTGTACAGACAAGAATCTTTTTCAGGAGACAACCCAACTTGGACTGATGATTTCGGACATACACCAGATGCTGACGGATCGCAGTGAGGGCTTGACAAAGCTGAATTTTATGTACAAGCTTGAATGATACCATAATAAAATGTGCACGGTGAGGAAATGAGATGGGAATGCAAGACAAAACTGCGAAGAGACATTTGAGATACTTCATCATACTGGCGGCACTTCTGATGCTGTTTGTTGTACTTGTTTTATTGAATATCTGTTTTGGAAGCGTTACTGTACAGATTGGAGAGATTGGTAAAATATTGCTAGGTCAGGGTGGAAGCATCACAGAGAACGGAATTATTTGGAAAATACGTCTGCC
>JAVVPJ010000008.1:0-12611 GCA_036655815.1 Oscillospiraceae bacterium | reverse complement strand
CTCTTTTTCATCTCGTCCTATCATGACAGCCAACGGAAAGCAAGGAGGCGACGACATGGCAATGCTGCCTTTCCTTTCACAGACAGTACGGGTAATTCGCGTTCCTTTGGAAGAGATCAAACCCAACCCCGCACAGCCTCGCCGCCTCTTTGAGCCGGAGGCCATCCGCGGGTTGGCCGACTCTATCGCGCAGAATGGACTTTTGTGTCCTATTTCGCTACGTAAGACATCCAACGGGCACTATCAACTAATCGCCGGAGAACGACGTCTCATGGCCTTTCGCCTGCTGGGCGAGACGACAATTCCCTCTCTGGTGGAACAGGCCGATGACGCCCGGGCTGCTGCGCTGGCGCTCGTGGAAAACACGCAGCGCCGCGATCTTAACTTTTATGAGGAATCTGCCGCCATCGCTGCCTTGATCGCAGCGCAGGGACTGACCCAACGGCAAGCCGCCGAACGACTGGGTATGGCCCAGCCAACGCTGGCCAACAAATTGCGCCTGCTTCAATTGCCCGAAGAGCTACTGATGCGCCTTGTCTCTTCCGGACTGACTGAACGGCATGCGCGCGCACTGCTGCCTCTTATGAGTGATCTTCCTCGTCTCGCGTCCACGGTTGACCGCATGATTCGGGAATGCCTCACTGTGTCGCAGACCGAGCGTCTCGTCGGGCAAACGCCCCGCAGGTCTGTCAAGCAGGGGACACGGCTGCTGATTCTCAAAGATCTGAGGATCTTCACGACCACCATTTCCCGTGCCGTAGAAATCATGAAACAGGCCGGAATTGATACTGTCACCCATCAGGAGGAGAGCGACGACGTGATCACTTATACGATTACCATTTCAAAAACCCCCGTGCCTCACCCTTTGCTCACCCGTCCGGGTGGACAAGCTGTATAGCAGATCTGCGCTCATGCGGTTTGCCTTGAATCGCTTGGCGATATGTTCCTTGCTCTGATTGACACCCGAAGGGGGCCGCCGGGAAAAGACGACGGTCCCCTTTTGGGCGTTTCGCGTTTTCGCTTTTCCGACGACCCAACATTGCGGCCGTCAGAGTTGCTGGCCGGGCATGGAAAATGGCTGAGAGTCTTAAAGCAATATATGGGATTTAATAAATTGACATATACCATATATAGTGGTATAATCAAACTGAAAAGTATGATTTACGGCCCATTTAAATCCACAGCCGCGTCTGTGGGCAGCAAGTGACAAAGCCAGTGTGAGCTTGCTGTTTTCCTCTTTTACACCGTTCCTCTGCTACCCAAGCAACAAGATATCACTTGATTGAAAGACTGTGCAGCGCGGCCATCGCCGCGCTGCATTCCTGACCATGGAGGAGTTTGTATGATTGCAACCATTGTCAAGCGAGATGGTCGCTGTGTTCCCTTTTCTCTTGATAAGATCACCGAAGCAATTTTCAAGGCTGCCGCCGCGCTGGGCGGTAACGACCATGCCACTGCTGAGGCATTGGCATTTGAGGTGGTGGGATATCTTGAAGCTCATGGACAACACACTCCGGCCGTCGAAGAGATTCAGGATGCGGTGGAACACACCCTCATTGAGAATGGACATGCCCGCACCGCGAAGGAGTTTATCCTGTATCGCGCTACGCGTACTCGCTCACGCGAAATGAACACCCGCCTTATGAAGGTCTATGAGGAATTGACCTTTCGGGATGCCTCTGAAAACGATATCAAGCGTGAAAACGCCAATATAGACGGTGACACAGCCATGGGTACAATGCTCAAATACGGCTCAGAGGGAGCCAAACAGTTTTATGACATGTTCATCCTCAATCCGAAGCATTCCAAGGCCCATCGCGAGGGAGATATCCACATCCACGATCTTGATTTTCTGACCTTGACAACCACCTGCTGCCAGATTGATTTGACCAAACTGTTTACAGACGGATTCTCAACAGGGCATGGATTTTTGCGGGAGCCTAACTCAATCCAAAGCTATTCGGCGCTAGCCTGCATTGCCATCCAATCCAACCAGAACGACCAGCATGGGGGACAAAGTGTACCGTGTTTCGATTACGATATGGTCCGCGGCGTCGCCAAGAGCTATCGCACTCTTTACCGGGATAATCTAGCCAAGGCACTTGACCTCTCGGGGGTAGAGGACGCCGTGCCTCTGACGCAACGTGTCGTGGAACAAACCTGTGACGAAACGGGATGGTGGCCCGCCATGAATGCCGCAAACGGCTATCAGGAAGCCGAGGCTCAACGTTTGTCGGCATCGGGGCTGGAGCCTTGCATCATCGAAAAGGCGCAGGCCTTCGCACGGCGCTATGCCGACAGCGAGATCGAACGCCATACCTTTCAGGCCATGGAAGCGTTGATCCACAACCTCAACACCATGCACTCGCGCGCCGGAGCGCAGATTCCATTCTCTTCTCTTAATTATGGCACCGATATCTCTCCGGAAGGAAGATTGGTTACACGCTGCCTACTTCACGCTACCGAAGCAGGGCTGGGGAACGGCGAAACTGCGATCTTCCCAATTCACATCTTTAAAGTCAAGGAGGGCGTTAATTTTAACCCGGGTGATCCCAACTATGACCTGTTTCAGCTGGCATGCCGTGTCAGTGCCAAACGATTGTTTCCCAACTTTTCTTTTCTAGACGCCCCCTACAACCTCCAATATTATCGTCATGGACATCCCGAAACTGAGGTCGCCTATATGGGATGCCGCACCCGCGTGATCGGAAACTGCTATGATCCCACACGAGAGATTGTCACCGGGCGGGGAAATTTGAGCTTCACGTCAATTAATCTGCCACGTCTGGCCATTAAGGCAAACCATAATCTCGACTTCTTCTTTGAACAGTTAGAGCGTGTTCTGGAGCTGACAATGGATCAATTAACCGAGCGCTATCGTATTCAGGCTGCAAAAAAAGTGCGAAACTATCCCTTCTTGATGGGACAGGGAATCTGGCTCGATTCCGACAGACTCGGTCCGGATGACACGGTTGGCGAGGTGCTCAAGCATGGCACGCTGACGGTCGGCTTTATCGGATTGGCCGAATGCCTCACCTCGCTGGTGGGCGCGCATCATGGGGAATCACGGGCCGCGCAGAATCTGGGACTCGAAATCGTTGGTTTAATGCGCCGGAGCGTTGACGAAAAAAGCAGTCAGACCTGCATGAACTACACGCTGATGGCCACCCCGGCAGAGGGGCTCTCCGGGCGTTTTGTGCGTCTTGATCGCGAACGTTTCGGTACGATTGTGGGCGTAACCGATAAGGAATATTACACCAATTCGTTTCACATTCCCGTCTGGTTTCCAATCTCAGCCTATGATAAGATCCGGTTGGAGGCACCCTATCATGCGCTGACCAATGCTGGCCACAGTACATACATCGAGCTGGATGGTGACCCCGTCAAAAATCTTGATGCCTTTGAGGCGGTGATTCGGTTGATGAAGGAGTGCGGTGTGGGCTATGGCTCAATCAACCATCCCATGGATCGAGATCCGGTCTGCGGCTACACTGGAATTATCGATGAAATCTGTCCGCGCTGCGGTCGCCGCGAAGGGGAAGGCGTCAGTGCCGAAAGACTCAGGAAGCTGGGCATCTGTCGGAATCTCTCAAGTACCACCATTGGCTGCTGCGGAAATCCGGATGAGGAAGCAGATCGAATCATTAATCTTACATCACATAACAGAGAGGAGCCATTAGCGTGAAAGAAAACTACAAGTCATCACGGTTTGGCGCACCAAAACAAGCCCTGCCCGAATTTTAAAAGCACAGGCTGTAACAGCGAGTGCAACCATTGCATCAATCTCGGTATCAATCTGCGCAATAGATTGCTCAATATAATCCAAATGCGCACGAACCACCCGCATACGAAATTTTTGCTCAGGTGTTATGGAGCAACCCTCTATGGATTCGAGCACGGAATCAGCCTTTTGTTTCAAGGAACGCTTCAAAAGCGAAACGCAGTGTTCTGGGTCGAACGCCTCTGTTGAAACACTGCGTGCCTCCAAAATGTTGAACACTGGAACCCAGTACTTGCCAGTTGACTCCATCCAAACATCCAGACAACCGCTGGAGTGAAGCCAGTCCGCAAACCGATGCAGGTCGCCATTGTAGGTGGAAAAGCGCTTCTTTTGGTAGTGAGGCTGTACGCCATCGGTAGTAGAAATGATGGTGCCCACCAAAAAAGCTTTATGCACGTCTGCACCGCAGCAAATGGGATAAACAACTTTCACACATACTCCCTCCTTGTAAAAAATGCGAGGGAGAAAGCAGTGACTGAACCATCACACAATTTATCAGGTGCTAAAACAATTCTTAGTGTTCGTGCTCATGGCAACACTTATTTGTGCTTGAAAAGATGGTTCCAACACTGATTACAATACTGTTTTTTACAAAGAAGTATGTCTACGACTCCTCCCACCGTGCGTTGTAGTATGCGTTCTACCTCAAGTCTATTTTACAACAAAAAAGTCCGCTTCGCAGCACTCTTTCATCCCTATTTGTGCTGACGCATTAGCGGCAGAATGGAGATTACAATGAACAATATGCAACACGAACAACCTGACACATTGGTAGGGCAGGGAGTGGGGTTTGAGCGGATCCGCCGCATCACAGGTTATCTGGTTGGCACACTCGACCGCTTTAACGACGCAAAACGCGCCGAGGTAAACGACCGTGTGAAGCATGGGCTGTCGGCTGAGATGGAACGCTTGGGCGCATGACAGCACATGTGGAGCATAGCCCACCCCTTAGACTCGCGGGCATTGTCCGCGAGTCTATTGTTGATGGTCCGGGAATGCGCCTGAGCATCTTTGTGCAGGGGTGTCCCCATCACTGCCCCGGCTGCCACAATCCGCAGACTCACGATCCCAAAGGGGGCTATGTTGCGCGCATTGAGCCGATTCTTGAAGCGCTTGACCAAAATCCGCTGCTTGCCGGCGTCACGCTATCGGGTGGGGAACCCATCGAACAGGCGGAGGCGTTGCTTCCGCTGGCCGAAGCGGTGGTACGGCGAGGCAAGAATGTAGTGTTGTTCTCAGGCTATACCATGGAGCGTCTGCTGGAGTATAGCGCTGCACGTCCCGCCATACCCAGCCTGTTGTCCCTGTGCTGTCTGCTGATTGACGGACCGTTTGTGCTGTCTGAACGCGACCTGACGCTGCGATTTCGCGGCAGCCGTAATCAGCGTCTGCTCAATCCCTGCGCTTCACTGGCAGCACGGCGGGCGGTTACCGCTTCTGTTTGACGTCCCAAAATGCAAAAAAGACGCCGCTGCAGAAAGCAGCCTGAAATAACAGCCCCCTTCTTAAACGGTGTGACAATACTGTAAATAACAAGTGGGGATGCAGTTGCAAGGCTTTCATCGTCTCATAGACGAACGGCGTCCTTTAACTTTCTATGTCTGCGCTTCTGATTCAATGACTTATCTAATTTTGAACGGATAAAATCAAGAATTTGTGTTCGGTTGCGGCAACACATCTGTCTGCCTGTGCATCAACCGGATCAAACGGTGCAACAGCACAACAGCGTGAGTACAGGCGAGGCCGAAAATCACACCGAGAAAATCCAGCAGCACATCGGCAATCTCTCCCGAACGCCCCTGCGTTCGCAGCTGGATTGTTTCATCGAGAACGGGAACCAGCAGCCCGATCAGCAATGGCCCCGACAGATAAGAAAGTGTGTGGCGCGTCCAAGCGCGCAATGCCATCAGAAGGCATACGCCAAGCAGCGCATATTCGACGGCATGTGCCAGCTTTCGGATGATATGAGGTGTCAATGAGATGTCGATGCCAGCCCCGTTCAATGCACGGTTGACCCATGTGTGCACCTTCTGGCTCTGCAAGGCAGAATCCGAGGCGGGTTGCGCCGCGTTTGAAAATATGAACAAAATCACCGCCAACACAAACAATGACCAAAGCCATCTACGCAACAAAATTGCTTGTTTTGAATCTCCCACCCAAGCTCCTTTCTCTGGATGCCATTTTGGCAGGCTGAACCAGTGTATCCCATTCTCAGTCCGCGTCCGGAACTGTCTCCAGTGCCCCTGTCAGCGAATCCATCACAAAGCCCTGGATTGCTACATTCTGCGGAATCACAGGGTGATTGCGCAGAATTGAAACTGTCTCCCGCACCGATTCCTCGGATGTTCGAAACCCACTGAGCCATCGATCAAAATTGATTCCGCTTCGCTTCAAAATTTCGATGCGCTCGGTCGGAATTCCACGGGCTTCCAATTGTGCAATCATCACTTTGCTATCGAGATGCTGCACCCCACAATCGGTGTGACCGATCACCATAATCTCGGTGACGCCCAATTCAACAATGGCCACCAGCAGACTGCGCACCACGCTTCCAAACGGATGAAGGATTACCCCGCCTGCGTTTTTGATGATCTTCGCGTCTCCGTTTTTCAAACCCAGCGCCGCTGGAAGAAGCTCTGTCAGGCGCGTATCCATACAGGAAAGAATGGCCAACTTTTTGTCGGGATATTTACTGGTCGCGAATTTTTCATAGCGCTTGTCTTCGACAAATCTTTTATTGTAATCCAGAATCTGATCAATCATCCTGACACTCCCCTGCAATGTAAATTTGTATTCACATTGTATCGTGAACGTGCGGGGCTGTCAAAGCAATTTTTCTTTTCATTGCTGCCTTTTTGTGCTATCCTGAGTGGGGATCGGAAGGATGGAGACCTATGGATATTATTGATGCGCATTTACATATGCGACAGCATGAAAATTTTGACAATCTATGCCGTGCAAGCGGTCATGAAAACTCTCTGGCTCACGTGCAACAGAGCTTTGACTCGCTTCATGTGCGTGGATGTGTGGTGATGGGATCGGCTTTTCCCGCCGACGATCCCACACAGCCCGGATTGTTCGATCTGGGCATCCCGGTAGACATTGAACACTATAACTACCCGCGCGGCATCGGATTTTGTATCGGCATAGTGCCGGAGGGGTTGACAGCACCGTTGCGCGAGCGGACGCTGGCACACTATGAGCATGCCGCCGCATGTCCTGCCTGCGTCGGTTTTAAGATTTATTTGGGATATCATCATTTTTATGCCGATGATCCCATTTATCATCCTGTCTATGAGCTGGCGCTTCGGCTGGGACTTCCAGTGGTGTTTCACACCGGGGATACGGCCTCTTCGACCGGCAGACTGCGTTTCTCCCATCCGCTCACCGTTGATGAGGTCGCGGTTCGTTATCCATCGCTTTGCATTGTGCTAGCCCATTTTGGAAACCCGTGGATGGCCGAAGCCGCCGAGGTGGCCAAAAAGAACCACAACGTCTATGTCGATCTGTCGGGCTTGGCGGTTGGCGTGCCTGATGTTCCTGATTTTCGACGACGCTACGCCGGCTATATTGGCCTTCTGGAAACATGGCTGGGCTATCTTGACAGATATGACCATGTGCTCTATGGAACTGACTGGCCCTTGGTGAATATGGCGATTTATCAGGCGCTCATTTCTTCCCTGATTCCCGAGGAGAAACAGGAATGTGTCTTTTATCAAAACGCACTGACTGTCTTTGAACGCCTGCGACCATTGCTTCGCTGACTTTTGACATGGACAGGAGCTTAAATGATTAAGTTAAGAACGCAAACCGCACGATCCACCGCCGGCTCACAATGGACGATCTGTTTTGTTGTAATGCTGATGCAGGCCGTGTTGGAGGCCACTTGACTCGGCTTTGGGCTTGTGTCTTCACATAACTGCACTGCTTGTGACAGGTGGCATGCTGGCGGCGTTGGCGCTCTCCTCATTGCTTTGGAACCGGTTTCCTATACCTTAGGCGTGTACATAAATTTGCAGGGCTATGATTGGCTTGAACGCATCACGCTGCACCATGGCGACTTGCAGCTTCTTCTGCTTCCCCATGAACGCACTTTTTAAGTACGCTTTCTTATCGGGGCCAAAAATTGGTCCTGCAAAATTTAGAACGCTATGGTGCGCCGATTGTCCTGTGGGTACACACATTGGTAACGCTATGTGGGGATGCCCCTCCGCTGACCTTTCGTCCATCATTGCATCTGCTGCAATCTGATGCTTGCCAAGATGACATAGTGTGGAAAAATAGCGCTGGGCGGTCGACGCGCCGGATGCTTCCGGACGGTGGTGTCCTTCACGAAGCGGGCGACGGTGAACAAGCGGTCACCGTCTATGCGTGCTTGGCCAATGAACCAAAAGCCTGATCCATGCGCTTGCGCCGCAGTGCATTATTGATGAATTCCAGTTGTCATATGGATGGTCTATACAAGGAATTAATCGGATTACTTTGAAGGTTTTCTCACAAATCAAGAATCAAAAGATGGGATGTTGTATGATGACATTGGAGCAACTGATTGCGCAGATTGGCCCCGCAGACGCAGCTTGTGCTGCCGCTGCGTGGAAGCGCTGGGATGCCGTTGCCAAGCCTCTGCGCGCCTTGGGTGTGGTTCACATCGCCGCTATGCGCCGCAACGTGGATGTTGCACTTTCCAAGCGGGGTGTCGTGGTGATGTGCGCCGACAACGGCGTCGTGTGTGAAGGCGTTACACAATGCGGAAGTGAGGTTACAGCCATTGTCACAGAAAACATGGCACGCCATGATAGCAGTGTGTGTCACATGGCTCGTGTGGCCCGTGCTGAGGTCTTTCCGGTTGATGTGGGCGTCGATGCTGATCTGGTCGCTGATGGAATTATCCGTCACAAAATTGCCCGTGGTACCAGAAATATTGCCTGTGGCCCGGCTATGACGCGGGAACAGGCAACAGATGCCATACTATTTGGCGCATCACTGGTGGAACGGCTTGCAGCCCAAGGCTATGATATTCTCTGCACCGGAGAAATGGGCATTGGAAACACCACAACGAGCAGTGCGGTTGCTGCGGTGTTGCTCGGACGCGCACCCGCTCAGGTCACAGGTAGGGGTGCCGGACTCTCAAGCGAGGGACTGGTCCGCAAAATCTCTGCCATTGAGAGAGCCATTGCTGTCAACCGGCCTGATGCCGCCGACCCACTGGGCGTGATTTCCACTGTGGGAGGGCTGGATCTGGCCGCGCTTACCGGCGTGTTCCTTGGGGGAGCGTATTCACATCTTCCCATTGTGATCGACGGCTTTATCTCATCCGTGGCCGCGCTGGCAGCCAAACGTCTCTGCCCTGCGTCGGCCGACTATATGCTGGCCTCCCACATTTCGGGAGAGCCGGCCGGAATTATGGTATTGAACGAAATTGGCCTCAAACCGGTCATCTGTGCTGGCATGAGTCTGGGTGAAGGCACGGGTGCAGTGACGCTGCTGCCGCTGTTGGATATGGCAGTGTCGGTCTATCATGACATGAGCACATTTTCAGAGGTTTCCATTGCAGAATATCAGCCATTAACATAAGGAGGCCCTTTGTATATGCTGAATTTTTGTACAGCCGGGTCGCCAAGATGAAGCTATTGCGCGGCCTGTGTGCTGCCTTTTCTATGTATTCAGCCATTCCTGTTCCCCACGTTGCATGGGATGAGGATAGTCTGCGCTGGGCACTGTGCTGTTTTCCTCTGGTGGGTGTCGTCATTGGCGGCCTCTTCTGGCTTTGGACTCGTCTGGCGGCATTCCTTTCGGTGAGCAATACGTTGTCGGGTGCCATTGGCCTTTTGATTTCCGTGCTGCTGTCGGGGGGCATCCACCTCGATGGCTTCTGTGACACAGCCGATGCGCTGGCCTCTCATCAAAGCCGGGAACGACGTTTGGAAATTCTCAAAGATTCCCACGTGGGGGCATTTGCCGTCATCAGCTGTGGCCTCTATCTGATTTGTTTTTTTGCATTGCTATGCGAGACTGCTTCCAGCGAACAAGCTTCGGGCGTAATAGCGCTCTCTTTTGTGCTGTCGCGCGCACTTAGTGCGTTGTGCGCTGTCACTCTTCGTTGCGCCCGTGGGGACGGAATGCTTGCCACCTTTACAAATGCTGCCGACACGCACGCCGTTATTCTGTGTTCCGCAACAACGATAGGACTATGCGCTGCCGCCATGCTGGTGCTCTGGCCCACCGCAGGCGGGGGAGCAGTCCTCGCTGGAAGTGCTGTTTTGTGCTATTATCGCTGGATGTCCCGCCGACGATTCGGTGGAATCACAGGTGACTTGGCAGGATGGTTTCTTTGCCTATTTGAGCTGGCGGCGGCTGCCGGTGCAGTTGCAGCGACGCTCCTGATTGGAGGAAATATAGCATGAAGATTGCATTGATTCGCCATTCCATTACTCAGGGTAATCTGGAACGGCGGTATGTCGGACGCACCGACGAGCCACTCTGCGCACAAGGGCGTGCGCTGGCGCTGCACTGTGCCTCTCTGGTTCCTCAGGTGGAACAGGTATTGAGCAGCCCTATGCTGCGTGCTGTTCAAACGGCTACGCTGCTCTACCCCTCGCAGACGATCGAAGTGATGTCCGGTCTGGAGGAATGCGATTTTGGCGTGTGGGAAGGCAAAACGCACGCCGAGCTCTGCCAAATTCCCTCCTATCATGAATGGGTCACCGCAGCGGGAATTCTGCCCCCACCCGGCGGAGAAAACCCTGATTGCTTCCTTGTACGGTGCAGGACTTCCTTTGAGAATGCGCTAACCCGTCTGAAAGCGCAGCATGCAGCCTCCGCTGCCTTTGTGCTACATGGCGGCGTAATTATGGCGGTTATGAGTCAACTGGTCACTCCCGTGCGAGGGTTCTATGACTGGCAGACGAAAAATTGTCAGGGGTTTTTGCTGGAAAGCGCAGCCGATGGTCTCGTTCTGCTGTCCGACATTGGAAATGTGGCTTGTGCCAACGAGTCTTCACAGAGCACAAAATTCTTCGCCAGAAGCGAAACATAAGCAGCACTGCATTTTCTCCCCATGCCTTGTGTGACCTTTCAAATGGATCTGGATTAAAATACGCCCCGCAAAGTCAAAGCTTTGCGGGGCGTATTTTTCAGTTACAGAAAGTGCCTATTTGGCATATTCAATGGCACGAGTTTCACGCACCACATGCACCTTGATTTGTCCGGGATAGTCAAGTTCGCTTTCGATCTTTTTGACAATTTCACGGGCGATGATCACCATGCGATCGTCGCTGATCACCTCAGGATTCAGGATGACGCGAATCTCACGGCCAGCTTGGACAGCAAAGCATTTCTCAACGCCGTCAAAGGAGGTGGCAATTTCCTCAAGCTTCTCAAGACGTTTTACGTAGTTCTCCAAGTTCTCACGCCTTGCGCCAGGACGGGCTGCGCTGATGGCGTCGGCTGCCTGCACAATGCAGGCAATGACCGTCTGAGGTTCAACATCGTTGTGATGCGCCTCAATGGCATGAATCACATCAAACGATTCCTTGTAGCGCTTGGCAATATCGACACCAATCGCAACATGAGAACCCTCTACCTCATGCGTCATGGACTTGCCAATGTCGTGCAATAGTCCAGCACGTTTGGCCAACGTGATATCCGCACCAATCTCGGCTGCAATCATACCTGAAATATAGGAAACCTCGGCTGAATGAAGCAGCACATTTTGGCCATAACTGGAGCGATAGCGCATACGGCCGAGCAGACGAACCACATCGGGATGAACATTGCCAACGGAGGTTTCAAGCACAATGCGTTCGCCATCCTGTTTGATTTTTGTCTCAACCTCTTTGCGCGCCTTTTCGACCATTTCCTCAATACGGGCAGGATGAATTCGTCCGTCATTGATGAGGCGTTCCAGGGCAATGCGAGCAACTTCTCGTTTCACCGGGTCATGGGAGGACAGCGTAATGGCTTCCGGAGTATCATCAATGATGAGATCCACACCGGTGAGTGTCTCTAACGCACGAATGTTGCGGCCCTCACGACCGATAATCCGCCCCTTCATCTCATCACTGGGCAGCGGTACGACCGAAACGGTGGTTTCAACCACTTGTTCGGCAGCACAGCGCTGAATGGCAAGGGAGATGATGTTGCGCGCTTTTTGATCGGCCTCTTCTTTGAGGCGCATTTCCATTTGGGAGATGCGCACTGCCTTTTCGTGGGTCAATTCATCTTCCAGATTGGAAAGCAAATAATCTTTTGCTTGCTCGATGGTGAAGCCGGAGATTTTTTCGAGCATGTCAAACTGGCTCTTCTTAACCAATTCGGCCTCCTCCAGCTTCTGATCCGCTGAGGAGATCTTCTGTTGCAGAAGCTCCTCCTTCTTATCGAGGTTGTCTAGCTTCTTGTCGAGCGTCTCTTCCTTGTGCTGAACACGACGTTCCAAGCGAGTCACCTCGCTGCGTCGATCTTTTAAATCCTTGTCTGTTTCGCTTTTTAGTTTAAAAATTTCATCTTTGGCTTCGACCAGAGCTTCCTTTTTCTTGCTCTCGGCGGTTTTGATGGACTCGTTTACAATTCGTTTTGCTTCATTCTCGGCTGTGCCAAGTTCCTTTTCTGCCACTTTTTTTCTATAATTAACGCCTGTGGGAAAGGCGATAGCCGCACCGATTATAAATGCAATGACGCCTGTGATGAACCATTCCATAGAGAAAACGCTCCTCCTTTCCTGTGCAATTTTCAATGTTCCAGCCCTGCGCGAACAGGACATGGCCGCAGGTCTGACAAAGCCTTTGCATGGCTCAAAGCCTTTTTCATCAGGACAAAGCAAAAAGGCCACAAG
>JAVVPJ010000007.1:5415-12695 GCA_036655815.1 Oscillospiraceae bacterium | reverse complement strand
AAAGACCCCGCCCTTGGAGGTATTCAAGCCCACACTTCCCACCGGGTGACAGCAACATTGCATGGAAAAAGCGAGCCGTTACGCGGTTAAGCTCCAGGATCCGCATACGCAGACGGGTTGACTCGTCGTTCTGCGCATCCTCTGGTAACGTCATTCCGGCGCGTTGCGCCAGAAAGCGCAACGCCTCTACATATTCCAAGTGTTCGGCTCGCCGCACAAAGGTCACGGCATCACCGCCCGCGCCGCAGCCGAAACAATAGAACGACCCATTCTCAGGATACAGTACAAAAGATGGCGTCTTTTCGTTATGAAAGGGACACAAGCCTGTCATCGTGCGACCGGTGCGTTTGAGCGCAGTGTAGCTCTCCACCAGCTGTACAAGATCAGTTCGATATTTAAGCTCTTCAATAAAGCTGTCTGGGATCACATGCTGCGCCTCCTTTCATAACCGAAATGCGATCAATCTCTACATTCCCCATGACCGGGGTATAAAAAGATTGTCATAGGCCCGCACGGCATACCGGTCTGTCATGCCCGATATGTAGTCGCACACCGCACGATCAATGTCCTCATCCCGGGCAATGGCTGCATATTCCTCCGGAAGACCATTTGGGTGAGCAACAAAATAATAGTAGAGCGTTTTGAGCAACTCGCGCGCCTTATGCTCCTCCCCTTTTGCAATGGAGTTTTTATAGACGGCTTCAAATAGAAATTCCTGAAGGATATCAAAAGAGCGTCTCACATCGGATGCCATGCGAATGTCATCGGCGCTATTCGCAACCAGCGATTTCACAAAGGCATCGATCCTTTCTGACTTGGAGCGCCCCACTGTGTACCGCACTTCCCATGGGATGTCATCTTCCGCAAGCAGACCGGCGCGGATTGCATCCTCAATGTCATGGTTCATATACGCGATTTTATCAGCGTAGCGCACAATACGCCCCTCGAGCGTCATGGCATCCTGCCCAGACGAATGACATGCAATTCCGTCGCGCACCTCCCGCGTGAGATTGAGTCCCCTTCCATCATTCTCAATCCGTTCCACCACCCGCACGCTTTGCGCTGCGTGGCGATAGCCATGGGGACAGCACTCGGAGAGCGCAGCTTCCCCCGCATGGCCATAGGGCGTATGACCCAGATCATGCCCTAGTGCAATAGCCTCTGTCAGATCCTCATTCAAGCGAAGCGCCCGCGCAACCGTCCTTGCAATCTGCGCGACTTCAAGGGTATGCGTCAGCCGCGTGCGATAATGATCCCCCTCCGGCGACAAAAACACCTGTGTCTTGTGTTTGAGCCTCCGAAAAGATTTGCAGTGCAAGATGCGGTCGCAGTCCCGCCGAAACGCCGTGCGGATGGGGCATTCTTCCATAGGAGTATCGCGCACAGCATCCCGCGACAGCCGTGCCATCGGGGACAGTATGTGGTATTCCAGATCCTCATATTGCTCGCGAACCGTCATCACGCCATCCTCCTTTATTTGGAAACCAGCCTCTATTTAATATTATACCGAATAAAAATGAAAAATCCTTCTGCCTGCCCAAAATTTGTTGCATCTTGCGTATATTTTATATTTTTGGCAACATTCGATCGACATATCATCATTTATTCACGATAATGCCGCAAAGACGTACTCCTGCTGCCGAAGGGATACTGTGGCGGCCGTGGCCTCGGTCAGCGCGTGTGCCAGATTCTCCATTTCCTCAGCGGGAATCAATGCTATAACCGTCACTGCCTCGTCGTAGACTGTGTTCTCCACCCGTGCAGCAGGAGGCCAGAGACGAGCCACGAGGCCCTGCTGTGCATAGTTCATCTGCACCGCGATACGCACACAGGGGCGCATCGTCACCCGGCAAGCCGCCGTAACAGCCAGCGCTGCACTGCTTCCATAGGCACGTGTCAGACCGCCGGCGCCAAGCAACACTCCCCCAAAATAACGGGTTACAGCCACGCAGACATCCACAAGCCCCGCGCGGCGAAGGACTTCAAGTACCGGTGATCCTCCTGTCCCCTGAGGTTCTCCGTCATCGCAACAGCGTTCCCCTTTTTGTTCCTTCAACCGCCATGCCCAGACTGTGTGTCGGGCGTCGTGATGAGCTTCGCGTTGTGACGCCACAAAAGCACTTGCCTCATCGCAGGTGGAGATGGGCGCGATGACGGCAATAAAACGTGAACGCTTTTCTGTCAGTTCTGCCGTAGCCACTGCTTGAATGGTGTCATATGACGTCTCCGTTTGCTCCATCCCCCATCAAATTTATTTTTCTATGATGCGAAATTAGGGCGGTGCAAGCTGCACCGCCCTATCAGCCCCAAAAATTACTTTTCCAAACCAAAACGCTTCTTGAACCGATCGACGCGTCCGCCAGTATCAACCAGCTTCTGCCTCCCGGTAAAGAAGGGATGGCACTTAGAGCAGATTTCGATGCGGATATCTTTCTTGGTCGAACCCGTCTCGATCACCTCGCCGCAAGCACAACGAATTGTGGTCTGCTCGTACTTGGGATGAATGCCCTCTTTCATCTATCGTCACCTCTTTCAACAGCCTTTACAGTCACGAAGGTTATAGTACCATATTCCTCATCAAAATGCAAGTTGTTTTATGTAAATTATCATTCCGCAAATGACAAAGTATTTCTTTAAAACCATCATCCTGTTACGCCTCATGACAATCCTATGGGATTTTTCAAAAAATGATGCAGTTTTTTGTGTGGACAGTTCTAAATTCCCAATATAGAATTTACAGCCGTTTGCAGCGATGCCGCCAATGCTTTGGCATCCTGCATCGTCTTGCCATTACACATGTAATAAACTTTGAGTTTTGGCTCGGTGCCCGAGGGACGAATCAAAACAGTTGCGCCCTCGCGCAATACCAGCGAAATCACATCGGAGGAAGGCACATCCAAGGGCGTGCTTTTGGTGGCGCGAATGCACATGCCGCGCCGATAATCCCGCACCTCAACCACTTCTCTGCCACCCAGTGACGCAGGATAGGAGGAAAATAGTGTGTCCATCAAGTCTGCCATCTTTTTCATGCCGTCGGAACCTGAGAAAGCCGTACTGGTGACAGTGTTGAAAAAGCAGCCAAATTTAGCATAGATCTCATTGAGAACATCGAACAGCGTCTTGCCTGCTCGCTTATGGTAGGCTGCCATCTCGGCGATGAGCAGCGAAGCGGAAACAGCATCCTTATCACGAACATAGGATCCCGCAAGATAGCCACAGCTCTCCTCGAATCCGAAGACAAATCGCCCTGCCTCTCCCAGAGATTCCATCTTTCCGATCTGTTCACCGATATACTTAAACCCGGTCAGCACATCACGCATCTCAACGCCATAGCTCTCGGCAACAGCCTGAGCCAGTGATGTCGAAACAATGCTTTTCACCATCACAGGTCTGTCCGGCATGGTGTTGGAGCTGCGGCGTGAAAATGCAATGTAATCGGTCAGCAGCACACCAACCTCATTGCCGGTGAGCAGTGTAAACTCATTTTCGCAGCGTGCGGCCACTCCCACCCGATCAGCATCGGGGTCGGTGCCTATGAGTAGGTCGGCATCCGTGGCATGGGCAAGTGCAAGTCCCAGTGACATGGCTTCTGACAGCTCCGGGTTGGGATAGCGGCAAGTTGGAAAATTCCCATCCGGCATTTCCTGTTCGGGTACAACGATCAGATCGCGTAATCCGGCCTTTCGCAGAACACGCCGCACGTGCAGATTTCCGGTACCATTCAAAGGGGTATAGACCACGCGCAAATCGGTTTGCGGAAGGATGTCAGGAAAAAGACGGCAGGCGAGCACCTGCTTATCATAGTCTTCCACACAGCCTGATGGCACCGGACAAATATCCTGTGTCTGAACCGCTTCCTCATAGGGAATACGCAATACATCCCGGAAAAGATCGGTTTTCTCAATATGGGTAAAGACAGCAGCAGCCGACTCTGTAGTCATTTGGCATCCGTCAGGACCGTAAACCTTGTAGCCATTGTATTCAGCCGGATTGTGGCTGGCCGTAACGACAATTCCGGCGGCGCAGCCCAAGCAGCGAACCGCCCATGACAGCATGGGTGTGGGAGCCAGTGAGGAATAGAGATAGACTTTCACACCATTGGCGGCCAGAACCGATGCGGCCTCGCGCGCAAACAGCTCCGACTTGTTGCGACTGTCGTAGGCGATGGCAGCCGAAGGAATCTTCGCTTTTTCCTTGATCCAGAGAGCCAGCCCCTGTGTAGCGCGGCGGACGGTGTATACATTCATGCGATTGGTCCCCACGCCAAGAATTCCACGCAGACCGGCGGTCCCAAAGGTTAGATCTGTATAAAACCTTTCATAGATCTCTGCCTCGTTGCCTTGAATGTTCAATAACTCCGCAGTCAAATCAGCATCCTCAAGGGGAGTGGAGCACCACAGCGCGTATCGTTCAGAGACAGTCATCATGATACTCTCCTTTTCATTTTTACTTGCTTTTATCATAGCCATATCCTGGTTGCGTGTCAATCACTGTATCAGGAAAATAGACACAGTTTCTGCATACGTCGTTGTGTTTCTGTGCAAAGCACGTTATAATAATGTCGAAAGGGGTGTGGATATGCTTTCGAGTGTCGCCAGCTTTGGCCTCTTCGGAATTGATTGCTATCGTATCACCGTCGAGGCCGATCTTACGCGAGGAATGCCCGCCTTTGATCTTGTTGGCCTGCCAGATGCTGCTGTCAAAGAGGCGCGCGACCGTGTACGGGCATCGGCACGACACATTGGTTTTTCATTTCCCACCGCACGCGTTGTGGTTAATCTTGCACCGGCTGATACCAAAAAGGTCGGTTCGTTCTATGATCTTGCGATTCTGCTGGCCGTTTTAAGGGCAGATGGCGCATTGGAAGCATCCCTTGATGGTATTGCGTTTCTCGGGGAATTGTCATTGGGAGGAGAGTTGCGCCCACTGCCTGGTGTATTGCCCATGGTGCTTGGCGCGTCTTCACTGGGTATAAAAGAAATCATTATTCCCTTTGAGAACGCCGCCGAGGGATCGGTCGTGCAGGACGTCGCTGTTTTTGCGGCAAAAAATGTTTGCGAGGTACTTGCTCATCTGCGGGGTGAAAAACGTCTGCCGTCTTGCCTCTCGATGTCGTTTGCTTCTTCGCTCACTTCCCCGCCGTTGGAAGATCTTGCTGATGTGCGGGGTCAGCACGATGCCAAACGCGCACTGACCGTTGCAGCCGCCGGATCTCACAATCTGCTGATGCTTGGCTCTCCCGGTTCCGGCAAAAGCATGCTGGCCAAACGTCTCCCATCCATTCTGCCACCCATGACCTACTCTGAGCAAGTGGAAACCACCAAACTCTATTCGGTATCCGGTCTTCTTCCCCGCAGTGTTGGTCTTGTAAAAGCGCGACCCTTTCGTGCGCCACATCATACTGCCTCGGCCGCCGGATTGACGGGCGGCGGCGCGATTCCACGTCCGGGAGAGGTTTCGCTGGCACACAACGGCGTTTTGTTTCTCGACGAGCTTCCTGAGTTTTCTCGTGCGATGATGGAGGGACTGCGCCAACCCCTTGAGGACGGCTGTGTCACCATTTCCCGCGTTGGCGCCCGCATTACCTATCCCAGCGATTTTATGCTGATTGCTGCCATGAACCCCTGCCCCTGCGGCTTCTTTGGTCATCCAAAGAAGCCCTGCGTCTGCTCTGCCACTGCCATCTCGCGTTATCTCTCTCACATCAGTGGCCCCCTTCTCGACCGCATTGATATTCACCTGGAGATTCCTCCTGTAGACTATGAGAGTCTTTCCGGAAAAACGCCGGAGGAGTCCTCCGAGACAATTCGCCAGCGAGTAGAAGCGGCCCGCGCCATTCAGACCGCTCGTTTTAGCGGTCTAGGTATCCATTCCAACGCTGCGATTCCCCGTTCCCATTTGGAACAGTTTTGCCCGTTGACCGGTGAGGCAAGCCGTCTGCTGAAATTGGCTTTTGAAAAGCTGGGTTTGTCTGCACGGGGATACGATCGCATTGTCAAGGTGTCTCGCACCATTGCCGACCTCGGCGGCAGTGCGTTGATTACCGAGGCACATGTCGCAGAAGCTGTACAATATCGCGCCCTCGACCGAAAATATTGGAACCGATAAGGAGATTACCATGAAATTTGAGTTTGAGCTAAATCTGAACGATTATCGCAAATCTGCCTATATGGGGTTGGCGTTGAGCTTGCGTAAGACTTTTCGAATTTTTACCACAATCGCCGGTGCCTCTGCTGCAATTTTGGTGTGTGGCTTGCTGGGGTTCTGTCCGCTCTATTCCTTGCCCGGTTCGCTTCTCCTGCTTTATTGCATATGGCTCGCCATCGTTTTTGTTCGCGCCGAATTTACCATTCGCAAGACGGTTCAGTCAGAAACATCTTTGATCAATCAGCCAACGATCATGACCTTCACCGATGAGGAAATGACGATGGATGTTCCCTCTCGCGATTTTCATATCAACATGCCACTCGCTGAGATTTGGGCGGTCTATGAAACTGATCAGCTTTTCGATTTCTACATTCATCCGTCACGCACTATCCTTCTGCCCCATTCGGCCATGACTTCGGAAGAACGTGATGCGCTACGTTCTTTGTTTGGGCGCAAGTTGAAAGAGCGCTTTGTCACCAGCTTCGGGCAAAAATCAGCCACCAAACGCAAACGTTTCTTCTAAAAATCATCAAGTGGTTGGATGGCCTTTTTCTGGCACCGACTCGTTGGCCTCGCAAAGCGCCGCGACACCATTGCCTGTAAGCGCAAACGATGAAAAACACCAGCCATCGGGACCGTATGCCCTGCCAAAGAGGTCTTGCGGAAGAAAAAATTCTGCATCGTGCATGACTGACAATGAATGTGTTCCGCCAGCCGCTTTAAAGTAAGCTTCTTTGAGCGCCCAAAGTACTAAAAATTCTCGTTTTGGGTTGCTGGATCGCATAAGACGCTGTTGTTCTCCATGGTTGCAAACTCTCTGGATCACGCGAGGCGATACGCTTGTCGATTCCTGTACGTCGATCCCAATGGGCCTTTTTGACAAGGCAGCTGCAGCGAATGCTCCGCTGTGCGATAGGCTTACAAATACTGGAATGTTTTGAAAAAATGGTTTTCCATTTCCATCGTGACTCAGCGTTTGATCTTCATACCCACAACGCAACAATAAAAGTCGAGCCAAAAGACCCGCACCGAGCACGGCGGCACGCGCGTGCATTTTGGGTGGCGTTGCATGGGCCAAGCGTTCTGGATCAGACAGTGCCTCCATCCGGCGAAGCATCTCGTAAGGCATGGGA
>JAVVPJ010000007.1:0-5405 GCA_036655815.1 Oscillospiraceae bacterium | reverse complement strand
CACAAAGCAACATTAAATGATCTCCTCGTGCATTGGTGTGGGAAAAAATTTTATTGATTGTGATTGCATGGTAACTTTCAATCACGCTTTGACTGTTTCAGCCACTCCCCTCATGTTACAACAGCAAGGCGCAGGTGAGAATCATTGTTGTATCAAGAACAAGCGGACATTGTTTCACGTGAAACAATGTCCGCTTGTTTTTTATTTTTCTTGCGTTGTATCCTGTACTACTTCTTCACTGATTTCCGTTTCCTGCATGTTGTCCCCGCTGTCTTGCTTCTCATCAGCCTCGACCTCACATGCTTCTGCTTCCTCAATCTCATCTTCTTCATGGGGTGCTCTTGCCAGCGTCACAACACGGCTTTCCTCTGCGATACGCATCACCCGCACACCCCCGCCGTAGCGGGATTGTACCGCAATTTCTTCAGCTGGTATGCGAATAATGATTCCATTGTCTGCAATGATGATGACATCATCGTCCTCATCCACAGACTTAATGCCGGCAACAATTCCGTTTTTCTCGGTACGATAGTTGCGATTGCCTAGTCCGCCACGATGTTGCAGGGTATATTCTTCCATTTTAGTGCGGCGGCCAAGGCCCTGCTCCGAAACGGTCAATAAGGTTGCACCGCTGCGCACACGTGCCATCCCCACAACTTCATCGTTGGCAGCAAGTGAAATAGCTTTCACGCCACGTGCGGCGCGGCCCATTTCGCGGGCTTCGTCTTCCTGAAAGCGAATTGCCATTCCCTTTCGCGTTGCAACGATCAGTTCATCTTCTCCCGAAGTCATACGAACCCAAACCAAAGAATCATCCTCATCCAGATTAACGGCGATGAGTCCACCTTTTCTCACGTTTTTAAAAGCGGAAAGCACTGTACGTTTAATGATTCCACGTCGTGTTACCATACACAGATAGGTATTTGCATTTACATCATCAGCTTTGATGGCGCTCGTTACCTTTTCGTTTTTTTCCAGCGGCAACAAATTGACAATGTTGATTCCTTTTGAGGTGCGACTTCCCTCCCCGATCTCATAGCCCTTGAGGCGATATACCCGTCCGCGATCGGTAAAGAATAGAATATAATCGTGTGTTGAGCACACAAATAAATCTGTTACGAAGTCTTCCTCACGTCGCGTCATGCCTGAAATTCCACGTCCACCACGGCGCTGTGTGCGATAGACATCACTGGGCTGTCGCTTAACATAGCCATAATAGGTCATCGTAATCACACAATCCTCAACCGGAATCAGATCCTCAATGTCAACTTCTCCTGACACCGATTCAATCTCAGTGCGACGATCGTCTGCAAATTTACGACCTATCACATCAATTTCTTCTCTGACAATGGCAAGAATTTTTTTCTCATCGGCTAACACAGAGCGCCATTCGGTGATTTTTTTTTCAAGTTCTCCCAATTCTCCCATGATCTTCTCGATTTCAAGACCCGCCAAACGTCCGAGCTGTAAACTGATAATTGCCACAGCCTGAACGTCGTCAAACCCGAATTTCTCCATGACAGCAATTTTAGCCTCTGCCATGCCTCCTTTACAGGCACGAATGGCCGCAATGATCTCATCTACAATGTCAATGGCGCGATGCAGGCCTTCCAGAATGTGGGCGCGTTCCTCTGCCTTGCGCAGATCATAACGCGTGCGTCTGGCAATGACCTCTTCCTGATAGGAAATGTAATGTTTGAGGATCTCCCGCAGCGTCATCACATGCGGTACACCCTTGTCGAGTGCCAGCAGAATCACGCCTACCGTCTCCTGCATCTGGCTGTAAGAATAAAGTTGATTGAGCACAACAGCTGCGTTGGCATCTTTTTTTAACTCAATGACAATACGCATGCCGTCGCGGTCAGATTCATCTCTCAGATCTGAAATGTGCTCTATTCTTTTATCCTTGACCAGTTCGGCCATTTGTTCAATCAAGCGAGCCTTATTGACGCTATAGGGAAGCTCTGTAACAACGATACGCTCTCGGTTGTTGGGCATTTCCTCAAAGTGGGCTTTCGCACGAAGCTGAATGCGTCCGCGCCCGGTACCATAGGCCGCGCGAATGCCGCTGCGTCCCATAATGGTACCACCGGTTGGAAAATCCGGTCCGGGGATATACTCCATGATGCCATCCAACCCAAGGTCAGGATCATCAATCAAGGCGCAGACAGCATTGCATACCTCGCCCAGATTATGTGGGGGAATGTTTGTTGCCATACCGACAGCGATACCTGTAGATCCGTTAACCAACAGGTTTGGAAAGCGAGAGGGCAACACCACTGGCTCCTTTAAACGATCATCAAAGTTGGGAGCAAAATCAACGGTTTCTTTATCAATATCGGTCAAAAGTGACATCGCAATTTTGCTCATCCGTGCTTCGGTATAACGATAGGCAGCCGCCGGATCGCCATCCACAGAACCAAAGTTTCCGTGTCCGTCAATGAGCGGATGTCTCATTGAAAAATCCTGTGCCAGACGCACCAGCGCGTCATAAACAGACGAGTCTCCATGTGGATGATATCGTCCCAACACGGAACCAACGGTATCAGCGCACTTGCGATAGGCCTTATCTGGAAAAATTCCATTTTCATAGAGCGTATAAAGAATGCGTCTGTGAACCGGCTTCAAACCGTCTCTGACATCGGGAAGCGCTCTCCCCGCGATGACCGACATAGAATAGTCAAGATACGATTTTTTCATTTCGTTTTCAATATCGACGCATATAAGTCTTCCGGTCTGCTGTTCGTCCAAATCTATTCACCTTCCCATCGGGTTTGTCGTGATTGTTTCACGTGAAACAATCAAATATCCAAATTGCGCACATATTGAGCGTTCTGTTCAATGAACTCTCGGCGTGGCTGTACTTTATCCCCCATCAGGATAGAAAAAATCACGTCGGCGGCAACTGCATCTGCCATTTCCACTTTGAGTATGATCCGCCGATCCGGATCCATGGTCGTCTCCCAAAGTTGTTCCGGATTCATCTCGCCAAGGCCCTTGTATCGTTGCAGCTCAACTTTTTCACCATTCGGAGCAAGTTCTCTCGTTTCTGCCTCCAGCTCTCGATCACTGTATGCATAGCGCACCTTTTTCCCGCGTGAAACCTTGTAAAGAGGCGGCTGGGCAATATAGATATGTCCCGTCTCAACCAAGGGTTTCATAAAGCGAAAAAAGAAAGTTAGGAGCAATGTGCGGATATGGGAGCCATCGACATCGGCATCGGCCATAATGATCACCTTGTCATAGCGCAACTTTTCCAAGTCGAATTCGGCACCAATCCCGCAGCCTAGGGCTGTAATCACCGGCATGAGCTTGTCATTGCCATAGACGCGATCCAATCTTGCTTTTTCCACGTTGAGCATCTTGCCCCACAGCGGCAGAATGGCCTGAAAACGACGATCCCTGCCTGATTTTGCTGAACCGCCGGCCGAATCTCCCTCAACGATGTAGATTTCGGTGCGCTCTGTTCCCTTCTCTGAGCAATCTGCCAGTTTTCCGGGTAGGCTCATGGTTTCCAGAGCGGATTTTCTCCGTGTTAATTCACGAGCCTTGCGGGCAGCCTCTCTTGCTCTGGAGGCGCCTAACGATTTGTCGAGAATGGCACGGGCGACCGCGGGATTTTCATCAAAAAAAGCAGTCAGTTTTTCGGTCATCATTCCTTCGACAAGCGTCCGAATGGCTGTATTCCCCAATTTTGCTTTGGTCTGTCCTTCAAATTGTGCATCGGTCATTTTGACGCTGATAATGGCCGTCAATCCTTCTCTGACATCTTCACCCGTGAGGTTTTTATCATTTTCTTTTAAAAGATTATAACGACGTGCATAATCGTTCATCACACGGGTTAAGCCCGATTTAAAGCCTGCTTCGTGGGTTCCTCCCTCGCCCGTATTGATATCATTAGCAAAGGATAGCAGCATTTCATTATAACCATCGTTATACTGCATGGCCACCTCGGCAATGCTGTCGCCATCTTGGGCTGAAAATGCGATGACTGGAGTGTGCAAAGGCTCAAGGGCTCTCTTTTCATGAAGATACTCTACAAAGCTTGCAATACCGCCCTCATAACACAACGGTAATTCAAAAGGCTCCCCCTCGCGCAAATCGCGCAGAATGATGCGCAATCCCGCGTTGAGAAATGCCTGCTCGCGTAGCCGTGTCACCAAGATTTCGCGGTCATATAGCACTTCTTCAAAAATCTGATGATCTGCATGGAAGGAAACCGAAGTTCCCTTTTCGTCGGTGTCCCCCATCATTTCAAGCGGTGTGGCAACGTGACCCCGCTCAAAGCGCTGACGATAGACATGTGAACCATCCCGTACTGTTACCTCAAGCCAGTCAGACAGGGCATTGACCACAGAGGAACCTACTCCATGAAGTCCTCCTGAGACTTTATAACCGCCCCCGCCAAATTTTCCGCCCGCATGCAGCACAGTAAAAACAACTGTAACGGCAGGCAACCCTGTTTGATGTTGTATGCCAACCGGGATTCCGCGTCCATTGTCTGTAACACGAATAATTTCTCCTGGCAGAATTTCTACCTTAATATCTGTACAATAACCGGCCAACGCTTCGTCTATCGCATTGTCTACAATTTCATAAACCAGATGATGTAGGCCGCGTGGCCCTGTCGATCCGATATACATGCCCGGACGCTTACGCACAGCCTCCAATCCCTCAAGGACTTGAATATTGCTTTCGTCATAGCCTCCGCTCAAGGCTTGTTTTTCTGTATTATTCACCGATATCATCGCTCCTTTTTGGCACCTGCACCGTGAAGTGCCAGGCTGCTTACATTCTATTTTTGCGTGAGCTGGCGGACATAGTCTGCTCTTTTTCGCAATGTAGAGGTTGAGATTTGTGAAATGTAAATTCTTAGCCCATCGTCCCCCTGACAAACCACAAAACTCTTAGGCAATTCCGACGAAACATTTGTGATGAGCAATTTCTGTTCGGCGCGCGCAAGAAATTTACGTGTCACGCGACCGGTTGACGCCGTTTCAATATCAAAAATTCCTATCACGTCATTCAATCGCACCACAATGTCCTGCCCCAAATGAAGGTACATCGATTAATTCCCCCGTTTTATGAGAATGGTTCCCTCTGAAACAAGGAACACTGCCTCCCGTCCGATTCCCTCTGTTTGACGTGGGTCGCAGCAGGTCAAGAAAATTTGTCGTTCGGTCAGCTGATGCAACAAGTATTCGCGGCGCATCTCATCCAACTCACTGAGGACATCATCAAGCAGCACTACCGGTCTTTCGCCCGACACCTGTTCTATAATTCCACATTCTGCCATTTTAAAAGCCAAGACAGCACTTCTCTGCTGCCCCTGTGACGCGAAGGCTTTGGCCGACACATGATTGATCTGAATATCCAGATCATCCCGATGAGGACCTACCGAAGTG
>JAVVPJ010000006.1:0-12959 GCA_036655815.1 Oscillospiraceae bacterium | reverse complement strand
ATGACATCAGGCTTTATATACCCGCTGTCGATGGCCTGTTCAAGAACCATATTGAAAATTTGTTCAAATACATCGCTGCCGAAGCGGTGTAAAAAGTTGTAGCTCACGGTGGAAAAGTGCGGGATGGTATCCAACAGCCCATAGCCTAAAAACCAGCGATACGATACGCTATCCTCGCACACTCGCACTGTTTCCCGCAAAGAGCGGTGGCCGTACAAATGCTGCAGCAGCACAATTTTGATCAGCACAACAGGGTCGACGCTCGGTCTTCCCACATTCTTGCTGTACAGGTGCTCCACCAGTGCATATACCGTATCCCAATCCATGCTGCGCTCTATTTTTCGCAGCAGATGAAATCTCGGTACCAAGCTGTCGATGTCCGTTAGGGCAGGCGCGCGGCGGTTGTTTTGCTGTCTTTCAATCATCTTCTTCACCCTACCCTATTTTACCATATTGAGGACTAATGGGGAACAAAAATTGAAAAAATCCGCCTCATGGGCAGACTTTTTCGACAGGCTGGAATTGGCAGACAGTGATCATTCACTGTCTGCCAATTTTCTTATCTCATGATAACCATTTTTTCGCAGATGCCAGACACAATGAATAGGAAAAAAGGAATGCGTCAACACTACCTGCATAATGATAGCCAATAAAACAGAGGTGAGACGATGAACCACAAGGTGCGCGGGGGAATTTGCATCGCTTGTGCAGCAGCTATCGGAATGGCGGCCGGAATTTTAACAGTACGTGAAGAGAATGAGTTCCGTCCACAGCAGGTTCTGGAGATGCATACACAGATCAGCCGCAGCGGCGAACCCCAGTCGGCACGTTATCGGTTGGGGGGATACAATGGGAAACTCGCAGTGTTTATCATTGGGAAAAAAGAACCGGAAATAGTGTTTGACGTTTATCTTCATTATTTGCCTGATGTGGATCGTCAGCGCCTAGATGAGGGCATTGAGGTGGCAGATTATCAGCAACTGATTCGGCTGATTGAGGACTATACCAGCTAGAGATACGCGCAGGATACAAGAAGGAAAAAAGCGACGCTCAACAGGCAATACGGGTGTGATAAAAA
Organism: Oscillospiraceae bacterium; assembly: GCA_036655815.1. Classification (GTDB taxonomy): domain Bacteria; phylum Bacillota; class Clostridia; order Oscillospirales; family Ruminococcaceae; genus Yanshouia. Next base: position 11,881 of record JAVVPJ010000006.1, on the reverse strand, counting down.
CAGGTGATCAAACTGTGTTGGAATGCAACAAGCGGCAGAGAAAGTAGCTCTTATATGATGGAAACAAGTCTCTCTGCCCCGGACGATGACATTACTGCGAAATCGTTGAGCGCTTTTTATGATCCTTATTTTGAGGGGAAACCAAGTCCAGCAGAATTAAAAACTCCGTACCTACGCCGAGCTGAGAAGAAACCGAAATTTCTCCGCTCATCTCAGTGACAATGCTTTTTACGATATACAACCCCAAACCGGTCCCCATTTCCTTATTATACTCACCAACGTAGAACCGATCAAATATGTGTGGCAACTCCGTTTGGGGAATGCCACAGCCGCTATCTGAGATGGAAATACACACACGTTCTCCAATGAGTGTGGCAGAAATGACGATGCGTCCTTCCACAGGAGTGGCCCGTATTGCATTATAAATGAGATTTTCAAATAGAATATCCAACTTTTCAGGCTGGGCAAAAATCTGGCAGTCTGTGGCGGGAGGGCGAACCAGTAGATGGATGGAAGAAACCTCTGCTTCGGCGTGGTGTGCACGATACAGTTCATCCAGCAACACATGGATTGAAATTAGCTCTTTTCCTTCTGTAATCCGATCTAAATGGTTGATAATGCTCAAGCTTTGCAAACGCCTTGCCATTTGCTGTTGCTTTTGTTCCGCAGCGTTGAGATACTCAACCAGTTCACCATCCACACCGGTGCCATTCTGACGTATCGCACGGATAAAAGATTGTGTGGCAAAAAGCGGAGCTTTGAGATCATGCGCGATATCAGCAAAAAATGCTTTACGCTCTGAGAGCAGTGTGGAAAGCTCTTCGGTGCGTTTTTCCACCAGCTGTTCCAGATGGTGGCTCAATTCGGCGTTTTCTGCCAAGATCCGTCGATTGCGTGCTGTCATCATCCTGCCGAACAGAAGAACCAAAAAGAGACCGCACCATTCAAACTGCCACAGGAAGAGAATAGGCTCAAATCGGTTGGAAAAGAGCAGGTTTAATAACAGCCCAAAGCCGAACAACATGCAGCCTGCCAAAATGTAGCGATACTCAAAGCAGCGATGTAACGCGGCATGGATCGCAAGAAATGACAAAGAACAGAAGGTGAAGATGAGATAGAAATCCTTTCCCATTCCATGCAACGCTACCGCCTGCGGAAAGACGGGGATGAATAGATAGAACGCCAGAAGCATCAGTGAGAGGGCGACAAGGGAGTATTGTATGGCGCGATATATTTTATCTTGTGCCATGTCAGATACAAGCGCGGTCAGACGTACAACACAAAAAACAAGCCCATACAGTGCCCCTCCCTCAGCAAAATTCCAGCAGCGTATCAGTGGAAGATGAAACAGATAAACAAAGTAGTGTGTGACATAAAACGCATAGAAACAACACAGTATCCCAAACCAGAAAGTACGCGGATCGTTTCTTCGCCACCACAGGGTCAGAGTGAACAGTGCCAACACCAGCGGCACCAGTAACGCCAGCGCATAGGCCAGAATTTGTATATTCTGCATTTGGGAGAGGATCCTCGGAATACCCAGTACAGGTGGAAAATACATGCCGCTGTAATATCCAGACAAGGATGAGGTCTGCACAGTTAATGTTTGGTCGCCTGGTTTCAGAGTAAATACCGCCTGCGCGTCGCCATACCCGTGGGCAATGGTTCTGTCATCCAAAAAGATAGAATAATCGGTGGATAGTCTGGGGAAACGAATCGCTACGATGGTTGGATTGCCATTGAAGCGCAAGGTAATCTGGTAGGAAGCCGACCCATGAGGAGAAACAGAAGAATTCCCACGTTGAAGGTTGGAATATTCTCCAATGTAAGTGGGAAGCTTGGCGGTCCGGCTGTCGGTCAGCATCCATCCGTCGATGAGAAAAAGCGGAGTGTCACCAAGGTCGTTTTCCATGATTTTTATCAGGCCGTCCTTGCCATAAGGTGGGGGCAATTGATACTGATTATCACAATAAAAGAGCATCACAAAAAAGAGCACAAACATGCCACACAGCAGCATGAGCTTCCACGCTGGCTTAAACAGTTTCATGGTTCGCGTCCCTTTGCTCAAAAGCACTTTCATGATTGGGAACAAAACGGTATCCCTTTCCCCATGCCGTTTCTATAAAGTAGTTACTCTGGCACGCTTTTTCCAGCTTCCGTCGCATTCGAGACATATGCACTTGAATAGACTGCCCACCGTCCCACTGGCTGGTTCCCCAAACAGCATGATACAATTCCTCAGGGGTATAGACACGTCCAGCGTGTTCAGCCAGCACCCATAACAGATCAAACTCAGTAGGGGTCAGCATTAATTCCACGCCTTCTACCAGCACCTTGCGCAAGGAGAGATCAATTACCAGCGTGCTAAAGGACAGTTGTGCCTTCCCGGTACGGGTGAGTCGAATGCGCGCTAAAATCTTCGCCCAAAAAAGGTCAACAGGGGTGTCCTTCGTAATATAGTCAATGCCCCCCGATATAAAACCTTGAAGTTGACTGTCATTGTCCGTCAGGGAGCTGAGAAATACAACCGGAGCGTTCGTCAATTCCCGTAGCCTCTGACAATGTGAAAAACTGATTTCTCCAAAGAGCATAACATCCAGAATCACGCAATCATATGTCGCGTGAGGTGCCATACATTCGGCGACTTCGACGTTGCAAGCGAGATCTACGGCACAACCATTTTCCTGCAACACATGTGCCCAATGGTTTTGTTGCTCCAATTCATCATCCACCAGCAGAATTCGATATTCGCAGTTTTCATGTTCAGAAGCCGGAGGGCTGAACGGTTGGGTCACAGGCGTGACAGATGCAGTTGACATTTTTGGGCGACTGGTGAAAAGATACTTCATATATGATTCTTTTACCTGCGCGTATAGTAGTCTGGAAATGGGAACAGAATGCCCCGCTTGGGTAACGATGACTTTGGCATTGAGCGTTTGTATGTAACGCAGATTAATCAGATAGGATCTGTGAACCTTCAAAAATTCTACTCTGGACAGCAACTGCGGTTCGAAATCCAAAAGAGATGCAGAGGCATCTCGCACGCTTCCATCCGTTAGATGAAACGAAACGATTTTGTTCATGACTTCTACATATTCAAGATTAAAAAATGGAATGCGAACGATCCCTTCATGGCTCTTGATCACTAAACTGTCTTTATCCCGATGAGTGACTTCGATACATAGCTTATCCAGCAGACAAAAGAGATCACTTTGCACGATGGGCTTGAGCAGATAGCCATATGCCCCTACAGCGTAGCTGTCCACAACAAATTCAGAAGAATCGGACAACAACACAATCTGAATGATGCTATTAAAAAGACGCAGTTCCTTCGCGACTTGAATGCCATTCAACCCTGGCATGACAATATCCAGCAGGATGAGATCATAGTCGTTGCTCTTGATATCAGAAAGGAGCTCAACGCCACTGTCAAAAAAGACGCAGATCAGTTCCTCTTTCTTTGTAACTTGATACGCCTGTAACAGCTTGTCAATGCGAGCACGTTCCTGTTTGTCATCGTCACATGCTGCGATTTTCAGCATAGCCACACCTCCCATCGATCCATTGATCATTTTATAGTTTATCATAAAGCAGCAAAATTGAAAAGATCACAAATTGACGACAACCGCGTAAGTATGTTATACTTACAATAATTCTTATGATTTACAGTAAAAGGGTGTGAAGAATGATGAAAATCAAACAGAGCATAGCATGCATTCTACTTTTGGTGATGGCAGAAATCATTCCGTTTACAACCTTTGCGGAAGAAACCGCGATATCAGCTGTTGGAATCGGAGAAGCTGTCAGCGCGTCAGAGGCCCATCCACCACCCCAACCTGAGATCGATGATCCATTGCCATTTACTGCGGAATTGCGCAAGTCCGCCATTGAATATGGCGTATATGGAAGGCTCTCCGAAACCAGCGACGACATTGCAGAAATTGTGCCCTGTTATTCACTGGATGGAAACAGCTATATGGAAGAGAAATACAACAAATGGATTGTTGACGCAAGTGATCCGGATTTAAATCAACAACAGTGTTTTTGGCAAACAGACATCCCTCTGAAGAAATTTTTGGCCAAGGAGATTGATAAGTTCTATATCAAAATGAAAATTAGTTATCACAATGGCCAGGTGCGGTGGACAGAACCGGGCTGTATTTCCAGATCTTTAGAAATTCAGCCTGTGCCGGATGACTTCCTGATCGAAGCATGGTATGACACACCAATCCGTATGATACAATTCAAACCGCTTAAGATTTGGGGAGCATATCATTTTACGGTATCAGATACCTCTACAACGAAGGAATTGGCAGCACTGTTGCCACAACAAATTCCGGTCGAATTGCAATTCACACAAAATGGACAACATCTGATTAATAAATCCGTGCCATACATGGCGATGTGGCCTACTGACATTTCCCTCGACAACGAAGTCGTTGAAGTCATCGCAACGGAGATTACACCTCCCGAGGAGGTGAACGTCTCCATCGGAACAGACAATTATCAAATGCAAAATTTAGAAAAAATTCCCTTTCAGGGAATGGAGCTGAAAGCAATCTTCCATAGGATACCCGTTGGTACACCATCAAGTTTGAAAATACGAGCAACAGAGGATGGAATTTCGGCAACATTGCCGTTAAAGCCCACTGGAGCGACGAAAATCGTGCCGGAATATTCGACTGATGGAGGTGAGAAATGGATTACACTGTCCAATGTGTTGCCAAATTGTCCGGTGGAATCAACTCTGCCCAAGCAAGAATGTTATACGGTTCCTATTTTAGAGTCCGATGCCGCACCCATGAAAGAATATTTGAACCAAACAATTGCGGGATTTTCGGTTCGTCTCAGGATTGAAGGTGGCGCGCTAGTGGGGCTTACCCAGACAGAGACGTGGCCTGCCGCTTATGATTATGTGCCCCCCAGAGACGATACCAACGAAGACGGTGGCACGGGAAACAATGGCAATATAGGTGCGGGAACTGGTGGAAGTACGGATGCGGGGCAGCGCCCTGGTTTGTCCCAGGAAGAGACACAGATGTCTGTGCCGTCGAGCGTTTCCACAGCCCCTGCCGCCGATGTGGCGTTTCCTGTGGAAGCTGCCTCAACTCAGCCTCGTGTCACGCTGGAATTGATTGAGCCAAAAGTTGCCACAGAATACGATACTACAGTCCATATGCCTACACCGGATAGACTTCAACAGATCGTTCAGGATCACGAGACGTCTGTGCATGAGCAGACCAAACAGCCCACCGAAGAACAAGCCGTGAACATTGTTGATCCTGCACAGACTCGATTCCCTGAAAGGAGCGCAACACAGACCATCATTCCGGGGATAGTTATGATTGTCGTTCTTTTTGTGGGCGGCGCGGTGGCTGCAGTAGGAGCATGGATGGTGGAGGGAAGCTCTGGTGCAAGCGGGGCGTTCATACTGCGGGGAAAGCTTAAAAAATTGTTAATAAGAGCATCAAACACCAAAAGGCACAGTGCGGTTGATGAAATGAACCGCTTTAGATAACATGGAAAGTACAAAGAAAAGACAATCTCAGATGTGAAAGGATTGCGCCGTCTGGCTCCGCTGTTGCAGAGGAGTCAGGCGGCCTTTTTATTGATCACGATCAAGGCGATCGAAATCATCTGTTTTTCTCGGCCCTTGTGGAGAATAAACTGTGGCTTTGATTATGACACAACAGAAAAGCTCTACACAATCACACCACGATACGTACTGTGAATATGCCATTGAGTGCCTCGAAGGAGGAAAGACCATCATGCATTTTCACGATTGCCTCCATATTCTTTGTTCCGAACCCGTGTCCCTGATCATGACTTTGCGGTAGACCGTTTTGAATTCGCACGGTGCCCACATAGGAATTTTCAACCAGAAGCAGTAGCTTGCCATCCAACATACTGGCACTTAGTCTGATTATTTTTTTACTGCTGTTCTCCAGAAGGGCAGTAGCGGTGACAGCATTCTCCAGTGCGCTGGCAAGGAGCGTACACAGCTCTGCATCATTGATTGATAGGGATTGTGGAATTTGTGCGTCTATTTCGAAGAATATGCCAAGCCTTTGCGTCTGCGTCGAAAAAGACGCCAACAGGAGATTTGCAGCCTCATTTTGGCAATAGCGTTTGGGAACCACTGCATCGATATCCTTTTTTACTTCGCTCAGGTAGCTCTGAAGTCCTTCTAGGTTTCCGTGATCCAGAAGTTTCCCGATGATCACAAGGTGATGGCGCAGATTTTGACGGTATTGTGTTGTCTTTTCCTGTGTGGTTTGTATCTGGTTAATGTGATCCTGCGCTGCCTGCATTTGATGCCTTAAAGAAAGCGCATAGCGTTCGGCATCCAGCCTTTTCGAAAAGTTACGAAAGCTGATGCCAATATACAGGTAAATCATCATAATCATGAGATAGAGAAGCGCTGCCACAATCAAAATGTCACTATCTACTTGTGTGTGATCAATTACAGGCGTAAACAGCCACACCAACATCAGCAAAAGAATCAGAATGATCGATAGACATCCAAACTCAGTTGGATAAGAAAAAACAATTTTATGAAAATCAGACCGTATGTGGTGCCCACCATAGAGCAGTGCTCCAAATAAAAGAATATCCATTACAAAATAGAGCGACGTAAATCCACCCGAATAAACTCGAATGACCATCAGAATGGTACTGATCATTCGATGAAAGATCAGGGCAGTCAGTACGACAAAGGCAAAACGAGAACCCTTGGCTTTGGAAAATAGATACATTGTGAGATAGAGAGGAATGCCAATGAGCAGGTAGCCATATTGTGACAGAAAGTTCACATCAAAGTATGCGGCCAAGCTTCCGGATACAACGCACATGACCAAGATCATGCTACCTGCCAGCATCCATAGCTTTTTCCCCTTCAGATTCAGCGGCATCAAAATGATCAGTAAAGCAACAACAAAAAACGTGTGCAGCATTGCAGCCACAGATAGACTACATGACATCAATGGGGTCCCTCCTTGCAGAAACTGATAGAATACATCATCTATAGTGTAACATGATGCAAACCTTAACGAAAGGGCTATTGGGGACAAAAAAAGGGCGTTCTGCGCAATTGTGTAATGAGTGAGTGTAACGCAAACCTTACGACCGATCCATTCAGGGGCCAAAAAAGCCATTTCGCGCTCTGAACGGTTTTTGTCGAAAAAAGATGATATTCTAATAACAACGGCATACACCGTAAAAATCGGAAGAGGAGATCTCAAGATGAAAAAATTTTTAGCTTTTGTGCTCGTTCTCGCCTTAACAATGTCTCTGGCGGCATGTGGTGGTAAATCCCCGTCTTCAGCTGCTGCTGCGCCCGTAGCGCCATCGAAGGCGTCTTCTGCCGCAGCACCGTCGAGTCCTGCGACGTCGGCACCTGTACCTAAGCCAGCTGCTAAGCCAACCGCTGATTTGAAAAACCCTGAATATACCGATGCCCAGATGGCTGTGGCAGAAAAATTCGCGACAATGAGTGACCGTTTTCAGACGTTGGCAGATACAATCAACGCGGATCCCAATTTGCTTGCGGTGGAGGAATTGGTCGATACCATGAACACCATGATCGATGCGGTCAATGCGGATGATGAGCTCTTTGCCAATCCAGCCAATCTGACCCCCGAGGTCCTGAAGAATCTGGAAGAGGACATTGTTGCGGGCAACACCTTCCTGAACGAAATCGAAGCAATGGTTAAGAACTAGTCAGGCAAAAAAACAATGACCGTTCCAGTTGAGATTGTCAACAATACCGATGCAGACCTCCACACCTTGGCAATGTCGCCGACGAACGATGAAAACTGGGGTGGAAATCTGCTGGACACACCACTGACTGTCGGTGCGAGCGGCGTCTCTGAAATGACATTCACCGAGGATACGCTTGTGTGGGATCTTCTGGCTGGAGATTCCGTGGGGAATATGCTTACCTTTATGGGGATTGACTTCTCTGAGGCTCCTACACAAGGCGCCCAGTTGGTGCTTTCCATGACAGAGGGTGGCGGTTATATAGCAGCTTTTGCACAATAAAAGCTAAATTATAAGACTTAACGGGCAGGCAAGCCATGCCTGCCCGTTGCCTTCAAAGGAGACGGGTATGAAAAAAATCAGTGCGCTTTTTTGTGTGCTTGCCTGCACATTGACATTACTGATGGGCTGTGACGGTGAAACACAATCTGTAGATCAAACGGCATCAGCAGAGAATCCGTCCGTCTCCCCAGCTGCAATGAAACGCAGCAACCCTAGCGGTGACAGCTGGACAGTTTTAGTTTATCTGTGTGGTACCGACTTGGAGAGCTTGGGCAGCTTTGCGTCGGTCAATATTTCCGAAATGGCTGCTGCTGTCCAGTCTCCCAAGGTGAATGTCGTTTTTCAAACAGGCGGTGCTAAACAATGGGCATTCGATGAGATAGATCCTGGTCAGTTGGAACGCTGGAAAGTGGACAGCAATCATTTCAAATTGGTGGACAGCCAGCCACTTGCCAGCATGGGGGCGGCTGACACCTTGGGGCAATTCCTCCAATGGGGGGTAGAGGCGTACCCTGCCGACAAATATATGTGCCTGTTATGGGACCACGGCGGCGGCAGTGTCGCAGGCATTGCGGCAGATGAGCTGTTTGATTGGGATACATTGGATCTGAGAGAGCTTGCCAAAGGTGTTTCAATGGCGGGCGTGCAATTCGAGGTGGTGGGTTTTGATGCTTGCTTGATGGCTACGCTGGAGACAGCAGCGGCGATGTCCCCTTATTCCAGATACATGGTGGCATCACAGGAACTGGAACCGGGCACCGGTTGGGATTATACCGCTTGGCTCAATTCTCTTGCCGAGCATCCTGCCTCCGATGGGCTGGAGATCGGAAAGGTCATCTGTGACAGCTTCTATCAAAAATGCAAGAAGGATGGCAACGAAAGCCTTACCACACTGTCGGTGATAGACCTTTCAAAAATTCCCGCGCTGGTGCAGAAATTTGACCGAATGGCAGCGGAACTCAAAGGATTCACCGCTTCGCCTGAAAAACTGCAACCGCTGACGCAGGCGATTGTTCGGGCAGAAAATTATGGCGGTAACAACGACAGCGAGGGATACACCAATATGGTGGATCTTGGAGACTTGACGCTATGCGCCGAGGGCGTCCTTTCCGATACTGGGGATGCGCTGTTGGAAAGCCTGTTCGCCTCAGTGCCCTACAAAGTTACGGGATCGGGCCGACAGAAATCAAACGGGATTTCGATTTACGTTCCGTTAGGAATTTCCGACGGGGAACTGAATCGTTACGCTCAACTTGCGGCAGTCAGCGGTGAATATCTGCGCTTCTTTGAAGGCCTATATGACTGGGCTGCGCCGGCGGGCGTGACGGTCAATCAGCCAATGATGCCGGCCCAGAGCGAAACGACAGATATCCCTGTAAACGAGCAGGTGACGTTGGACGGCATTACTCTTGCTGAGGCGTTGAATCGGGATGATTTTCAGCTAACCTATTCACTTGATCTGAGCGAGGATGGATATATCATTTTGTCGATCGATGAGGGTGCAGACATCATCAGTACGGTGGAGTTTGAATTATTCTATCAAGATGAGGAATCAAATGCCATCTGGTATCTGGGAAGCGATTACGACGTCAATATGAGTGATGATGGCACTCAGTATTGGGATAATTTTCGTAATGTGTGGACCATTATCGGTGACAAGCTTTGTATGATGCAGGCGCTTTCCTTTACGGATGACTATATCCTTTATACCGTCCCGGTTCAAGTCAACGGAGCGGATACCAACCTACGAATGCTTTACCACATGGATACCGAATCCTATGAAGTCATTGGCACATGGAATGGTATTGATGGAGAAACCGGGATGAGCAGCCGTGAGCTAAAGCAACTTCAGAATGGAGATGTTGTTACCTTCATCTTTTCTGCAGCCGACCTTTCCACTGCAGAAAGCTACGAGTTTCAAGGCGACAGCTTTACAGTCAATGGACCGGTCATTGCTGAGGACGCTACGCTGTTCGACGGAACCTATTACTATCAATATACCATTACGGATATTTTCGGAAACAGTTATGAAAGCGATATGGCGATGATGACTTCCCTGAATGGGGAGATTATGGTGGAACTTTTAGAATAAAAAGCTTAACCATTCAAAGCAAATCCCTCAACTGAGAATGTTGGCCAAATTACAGATGGAATCAAAAGAGTATCGCAAAGCAGAGGCTTACATGGCCCCCTCTGGGATCCACAGGGCGTAACCTTTTGCCACATAAACCGTCTGGCGGTATTTCACCGATTAACCAATCTTTAAAGGGCTGTACTTGGGATCTTCCTAAAACCTCTTGTGGTAGGAGGTCAAGACCAATCCACAGCATCCTCTACAAGTGTGGAAAGCAATATCCACTACTACTCTATAATACAAGGAGAGCAAAATGAGCTGGTATATCAAGGTTATTAAGAACTATTTTAATTTCAGTGGCAGAGCAAGACGAAAGGAATACTGGATGTTTGCCTTGTTTAACATCATAATCTCTTTCGTCCTTAAAATGGTAGATCAGGGGATCGGACTTTCAATTACGCAACAGGTAGGCGTTTTGAGTGGAATCTATGGACTGTTTGTTATGATCCCCAGCCTTTCTCTGTTATTTCGGCGGCTGCACGACGTTGGGAAATCTGCTTGGTGGTTATTGATCGTAATCATCCCTGTGATTGGATGGATTTGGTTGTTGGTATATACACTGATGGAAGGTGCAGCAGGCGACAATCAATACGGAAGCAACCCCAAAAGAGGATAACCACAACAAAGATGCTATGCTGCAAAACATGTATAGGAGGTAAGCAAAGATGATGCCTTATGTCTTTGGCGGCGCGGTTATGATCGTGATTGTGGTTGTCATGTGGATTATTTCTACACAGCGCGCTTTGGCGATGCTTGATGAAAATATCAACAATGCCATGAGTCAGATAGGAGTACAACTTTCCAGCCGTTGGGATGCACTGTCTGCGCTGATGGATTTGACCAAGGGATACGCCGCGCATGAATATCAAACGCTCTCGGAAACAATCAAGGCACGTCGCCCCATTACAGCTGCAAGTCCCTCGCAGGATGCAGCGGAACAGGACAACCTGTTGGTGCAGGCGATGGGGCGCATTATGGCGGTGGTGGAACAATATCCTACCCTCAAAGCTGACCAGAACTACCAAAGAACAATGGACAGTGTCAACCAGTATGAGGGCATGGTACGCCAGAGTCGGCTGATTTACAATGACAGTGTGACCAAGCTCAACCGCCGTATGCGCATGTTCCCAACCTCTGCTGTTGCGCAAATACTTGGCTTTGGAGAGAGAGAGTATTTAGAAGCGCAGGAGCCAAAGGCAGACATGCCCAGCATGAAGTAACGGGGACAAACGGATGAACGCAAAGCGCGCGTTACCATTTTTAGCAGCAATGGTGCTTTGCTTGGAATTCAGCAGCCGTGTTTTTGCTGCCAACTGTGTAACAGATCTCGCGGTGGACGTTACATTATGTTCCGACGGAACGGCGACAATCATGCAAACATGGGATACCAGCTTTGCGGACGGTACGGAGTGCTATTTCCCGGTGACCAATTTGGGAGAGATGACCATTGATAACTTAATCGTTTCTGACGAAAGCGGCCGATATCAAACAATGGAAAGCTGGGATCTCGAGGCTTCCTTTGAAGAAAAAGCAGGGAAATGTGGCCTGCATCCGATCAATGGCGGGTACGAAGTCGTCTGGGGACTCTCACGGTATGGAAGCAACCGCTATTGTGTGGAATACCGACTGGGTGGACTTGTCACCAGCTATAGTGATTACGACGGGTTTTTGTTCCAGTTCGTTCCCTCCAATATGGGTACGCTCCCC
>JAVVPJ010000005.1:0-14994 GCA_036655815.1 Oscillospiraceae bacterium | reverse complement strand
CACGTTATCAATGCCTCGTTATCACGACGCCATAGGGGGTGAAAGCCCAGCTTTTATGCCACTGGAAGGCGTTGCGAAGTCACAAAAATTATGGTATCATAAACAACATATGGAGGATGGCAAGTCGTTTCCAAGCAGATGGCAAAACGGTGGGTTTTCTCTCTGCTTTATGGATGGCTACACCAGCATGCCCGATCCAAAAAGCTTAGGGATGACAGTTTGAACGATGTGGTTTGAAATGTCTTAATGCGAACCGCGCATGTCATGTGTGCTACTTGGATGGAGAATGCACCTGTGATTCCCGAGAAATATGACTGGAGGAGAAGCAGCATGGAAGTCATACGAAATACATACAGCGTATGCCCAGTATGTTTACAGCGCATTCCGGCACAACATGTGCGCGAGAATAATGAGATATTTTTAAAAAAAAGCTGTCCGACGCATGGAGATTTTTCCTGCATCATCTGGCGGGGACGGCTGCCTATAGAGGCATGGCGTGGACCTCTTCCCGAAATTTGTGAAGGGGAAAATGAGAACTGCCCCCATCACTGCGGACTATGCGACGAGCACAAGCAGGGCACCTGCTGTGTTGTGTTGGAGGTCACAGACCGCTGCAATCTGGGATGCACCTACTGCTTTGCAGACCCAGCAGGAAGTGCCGATGCATCATTGGAACAGGTGACGGAATGGCTACGTGATTTGATTGAGCCAGGCCAGACCTTGGTGCAGCTTTCCGGTGGAGAGCCGACAGTGCGTGATGATCTTCCTGAGATTGTGCGGCGGGCCAAAAGCTTGGGAGCAGCCTATGTGCAACTCAATACCAATGGATTGCGGCTGGCTGAGGATGAAGATTATGCCGCAACATTGGCTCAGGCGGGGCTTTCGTTTGTCTTTTTGCAATTTGATGCCGCACAAGATGATTCTGTTTATCGCGCTTTGCGTGGGCGCCCTCTTCTGTCGGAAAAGCTGCGTGCCATTGAGAACTGTGCACGCTGCGGACTTGGTGTGACACTTGTACCTACGCTGGTACGAGGGGTTAATCTCGATGAAATTGGGCCAATTTTACAGTTCGCCATCGCCCATTCTCCAACGGTGCGGGGGGTGCATTTTCAGCCGGTTAGTTATTTTGGCCGCGTTCCTACGATGCCGGACGATGCGGCGCGTTATACCCTTGATGAATTGGTTGACGACCTTGTGCGTCAGAGCGACGGACTCTTACGAATGCAGGATATTGCACCATCGCGATGCGATCATCCGTTGTGTGGCTTCCATGGAGATTTCATTGTACTGCCCGACAACAGGCTTCTGCCATTGACAAAATCCAAGGTACAGAACGAATGCAGTTGCAGTACGCCTGAGCAGAACCGTGCGTTTGTATCTCGACGGTGGGAGCGCTCGACCGGAGATATGAAAATCGAAAGTGGAGAGGAACACGATATCCACAGCTTTGATGGATTTTTGAAACGGGCGCGAACCCATGGCTTTACCATCACATCAATGCCCTTTCAGGACCGCTGGAACCTTGATCTTGAGCGACTGCGCCAATGTAGTCTGCATGTGTATGACCGCGGGCGTTGGGTGCCGTTTTGCTCCTACTATTTGGGAGGACCGCAATAATGAGCACGCCAACTACGTTGCGCCCGGGTGGACTGGAACTGACACAGCATGCTCTTTCGCTTTGCGGCTTTGTGCAGGGTGCGCGCCTGCTTGACATTGGTTGTGGGCAGGGAACAACGGTGGCTCACTTGGCAGGGCGGGGTTTTCAAGCATTTGGCATTGAACGAGACGTCCAAACGGTGCAGCGTGCCAAGGCGGCGTTGCCGACACTTGATCTTATCGAGGGAGATGCGATGTCGTTGCCCTTTGAAGCTCAAAGCATGGATGGCATTTTTTTCGAGTGCAGCCTTTCGGTGACGGGAAGTATAGAAAAGGCGTTGGATGAGGCGGCTCGGGTGCTGCGCCCGGGAGGCCGTCTTGTGGTCAGCGACCTTTATGGCAGGATCGGTACAGCACATCTTCAAGGCGCATTGGGCGACATTCGCACTCAGGAGATGTTGCACAGAGCTGTTTCTGAAGCCGGATTTATCGTGGAGACTTTTGAAGATTATAGCCGAGCATTGGTGGAGTATGCCGCCGAACGGCTTTGGCAAGGGAATACGCTGTGTGAATTTTCAACAGATGAGGCGGCGCTGCTGCATCAAATTCGCTGTGGCTATTGCCTGATGATTGCGAGAAGGGAGAAATAAGACATGCGCCTTTCCTCTATAGATGCTTGGCTGCGCAAGTCAACCGGACTGGGAAACGCCTTGACGCCAGAAAGCTTGCGCACGTGGCAGCTAGAGCGTTTGCGCTTGCAAGCGCTTTGGGCGCGCGACAAAAGTGCGTTTTACACCGACCGCCTTGCAGGGATTGATCTGAATGCCCCATTGGATGAGCAAAAATTGGCATTGATACCATTTACCTTTGCCGATGAATTGAAGGGAAATCCCAATCGATTTTCCTGTCTGTCACAAGGGGAGATCTCCCGAGTTTTCAGCCTCTTTACCAGTGGGAGTAGCGGACAGCCCAAACGGGTCTTTTTTACCGAAGAAGATCTTGAGTTGACGACAGACTATTTTTCGCATGGACTGCGAACCCTGATCTCAGCGGGACAGACGGTCCTGGTGCTGATGCCCGGTGTGGCGCCTGGTAGTATTGGTGATCTCCTGCGAAAAGGCGCGATTCGCTTTGGCGCGTCGGCTGTGGTCTGCGATCAATGGAATGATGATGAGCATGCGCGAGAGGCCATTGCAACGACGCGGCCCGACTGCATTCTAGGCATTCCCTCTCAGATGCTGCGGCTGGCGCGGCAAGGGGGCGTGCCGACGCCTAAAAATGTTTTACTCAGCGCCGATTATGCGCCCATGGCGGTGATCCAAGGCATTCAGGAGGCGTGGAACTGCAAAGTCTTTACTCATTATGGAATGACCGAGATGGGGTTTGGCGGCGCTGTGGAATGTGAAGCACATGCTGGCGGCCATCTTCGGGCGGCAGATCTGTTGTTTGAGGTGGTGGATCCCCAAACGGGGCATCCACTCCCTGCGGGGGAATGGGGTGAGGTGGTCATCTCAACGTTGTCGCGGCGCGCCATGCCGTTTATTCGCTATCGCACAGGAGACTGTGCTCGTTTGCTGACGTATCCCTGCGCCTGTGGTTCTCCTTTTCCACGTCTTGATCGGGTGAGGGGAAGGCTGGAAACGCTCAATGGACCATCCCCAAGCATTTATGCGCTCGACGAGGTGGTGCTGCGCCACAAAGAGGTGCTTGATTACAGTGTGCGCAGGCTACCGGAGGGACTGGAATTCACAGTCGAAACAGGAGCGCCCGGGCTACTGTCTGATGAACTTTCTCATGAGGTTGCATGTGCGTTTGGGCTTGCCAGTCCCCCTGTGGTGCATATCGGGGCGCCAATGCGCTCGGGTGTTGTGATCAAGCGCCAGATTGCGCAGGAGAAGACGGACAAAGAAGGTTAGGGGAAGGTCGTTATTGGACCGGCGCAGATGTAGTCACATGGTGAGGATCAGAATCAACCCTCTCATGGCGTCGCTGGCTGTCACACGAACTTTTGAGGATGCGGTATCGCACCCTTTCACTGAAAATCCATCGGGATGCAGAACCCCCCCGGGATGTCGTTTTAGCATCCCGGGGGGGTTCCTGCGTGTGATCAAACAAGTCATCACACGCTGCGCCGTCCACTGGCAGAAAATGCTCTATTCCAACTCAAACGCGCCGGTGTAGAGCTGATAGTACTTTCCACCCTGCGCAATCAATTGCTTATGGTTGCCGCGCTCAATAATGCGACCCTGCTCAAGCACTAGAATTGCATCGGCGTTTTGCACGGTGGAAAGTCGGTGGGCTATGACAAAGACGGTGCGCCCGATCATCAGGGCATCCATTCCCTGCTGCACAATAGCTTCGGTGCGGGTATCAATGCTGGAGGTGGCCTCATCCAAAATCATTACGGGTGGATCAGCGACGGCGGCGCGCGCGATGGAGATCAGCTGGCGCTGGCCTTGCGAAAGTCCCGATCCGTCACCGAACAACACCGTCTGATAGCCATCGGGCAGCATCTCGATAAAGCTGTCTGCATTGGCGATCTGGGCGGCGGCAATGCATTCCTCGTCACTGGCGTCCAAACGGCCATAACGGATGTTGTCCATAACGGTGCCTGTGAACAGGTTGACGTCCTGCAATACAATACCCAGCGAGCGGCGAAGGTCGCTCTTTTTTATCTTGTTGATGTTAATGCCGTCATAGCGGATCTTGCCGTCGGCAATGTCATAGAAGCGGTTAATTAGGTTTGTGATGGTGGTCTTTCCGGCGCCGGTCGCGCCGACAAAAGCCAGCTTCTCTCCCGGCTTGGCAAAGAGCGAGATGTCATGCAGCACGGGTTTGTTTTCGTCATAAGCGAAATCCACATCAAAAAAACGCACGTCTCCTGCAAGAGGGGTATATGTTATCCTGCCGTCTCCATGGGGATGCCGCCAAGCCCACATTCCGGTGTGCTGGTTCGTTTCACACAGGACATCATTCTCATACCGGACACCAACCAGCGTCACGTAGCCGTCGTCCTGTTCGGATGGCTCATCCAGCAGCGTGAAAATGCGTTCAGCACCGGCCAGTGCCATAATAATGGCATTGAACTGTTGCGAAACCTGACTGACTGGCCGTGTAAAGCTTTTGCTCAACTGCAAAAACGCTGCAATGCCACCCAATGTCAGACCGCCCACACCGGAAAGAGCCAGAAAACCGCCTACAATGGCGATTAACACATATTGCAGGTTTCCAAGATTGCCCAATGTAGGCATCATCATGTTGGCGTAGGTGTTGGCAGAAGCCGCGTTTTGGCACAGGGCGTCGTTAAGACGGTTAAAGTCTTGTTTGGATTCTTCCTCATGGCAGAAGACCTTGATGATCTTTTGGCCATTGATCATTTCCTCTATATAGCCGTTTAATTCTCCCAAAGAGGTTTGCTGTTGCATAAAATAGTGGGCGCTGTTGCCGCCGATGTGCTTGATGACCTGCATCATGAAGACAATGGATACGATGACTAATAGCGTCAGCCACCGGTCGGTGTACAGCATTGCAATAAATACAGCGATGATGGTCATGAGAGATGAGAACACTTGCGGGATGCTTTGCGCCAGCATTTGACGCAGGGTGTCAGTATCGTTGGTGTAATGGCTCATGGTGTCACCATGGGTGTGAGTATCAAAGTATCGCAGGGGCAGCGATTGCATGTGGCTGAACATGTCGTCACGGATCGTCTTGAGTACCCCCTGCGCAACCGAAACCATTAGCCAGTTGTAGGAGAAGGAGCAGACAACGCCCACCAAATAAATGCCGCCCATGGTCAACACTGCGCCCAGCAGAGGCCCAAACACAGGGGAGGATTGCGACAGCATGGGGGTAATGTAGTCATCAATGAGAGATTGGAGAAATAACGATCCGGCCACATCGGCCATGGCACTGATTAAAATCAACATGACAACGGCAACCAGACGCACGCGATAGCTTCTCAGATAAAGAAGAAGACGGCGGATGGACTTTGGACTGGGCTTTTGCAACCGCATGCGTCCAGTAGATCTTTTATTTTCCATCATCAGGTTCTCCTTCCTTCTGTGTCTGAGATTGATAGACCTCACGATAGATTGCACTTGAGGCAAGCAATTCATCATGGGTGCCAACGGCTGAAATCTGTCCACCGTCCATCACAATGATGCGATCGGCATCCATTACAGAAGAGATACGTTGCGCGATAATCAGCTGGGTAGTATTGGGGATCGAATCCCGCAGCGCCTGCCGAATCAGTGCGTCTGTCGCGGTATCCACCGCGCTGGTGGAGTCGTCAAGAATCAAAATTTTAGGATTTTTGAGCAAAGCCCGCGCAATACAGAGCCGTTGACGCTGGCCACCCGAAAGATTGCCGCCACCCTGTTCGAGGCGGGTATCGTATCCGTCGGGAAAGCCCTGAATAAAGCCATCAGCCTGAGCCAAGAGGCAGGCATGTCGCATCTGTTCATTGGTGGCAGTTTTGCAGCCCCAACGCAGATTGTCACGAATGGTGCCGGAGAACAGCACATTCTTTTGTAACACCATAGCCACTGCGCTGCGCAGCGTCTCAAGGTCGTAGTCACGCACATCCACGCCCCCAACGGTGATGCGTCCGGACGTCACGTCGTAGAGTCGCGCAATAAGCTGTACCAAGCTACTCTTTGAGGAGCCTGTTCCACCGAGAATGCCGATGGTTTCACCTGAGCCGATGCGTAAATTAACATTGTCTAAGCAACGCCGCGTTGCCGTTTTGGAGTAGCTGAAATTAACACCCTCAAAGGTGATGGAACCGTCGGGGACGGCAGTGACCGGAAGATCAGCTCGGGCCAGATCACCGGTTTCGCATAACAGCTCATCAATGCGCTCCGCTGAGGCGCGGGAGATGATAATCATGACGAATACCATGGAGAGAACCATCAGGCTCATCAGAATTTGAGAGGCGTAAGCGATGAGGCTGATTAAATTCCCGGTTGTCATGGATGATGAAACAATCAGGCGAGCCGATAGCCACGAAATGACGAGAATGCAGGTATACATTGCGAACTGCATCAGAGGCATATTGAATGATAAAATACGTTCTGCCCGTGAGAAGTCTTGATAGATGCTTTGGGAAATGACACCGAACTTTTCCTTTTCATACTCCTCCCGCACAAAGGATTTTACCACCCGTATGCCATGCAGATTTTCCTGAACAACATTGTTAAGACGGTCATAGGTTTTGACTACCCGTTCAAAAATGGGATGTGCATTTTTGATGATGAGAAAAAAGCCCAGAGTCAGAAAGGGCGCTACGCAGAGAAATACCACAGACAGCTGCGGATTGATGCCAAAGGACATGAACAGTGCAAAAAACAACATCACGGGGGCGCGAACGGCCACACGCACAATCATTTGAAAGGCATTTTGGACGTTGCTCACATCGGTAGTCAGTCGGGTAATGATGCTGGATGTCGAAAAGTGGTCTATGTTCGCAAAGGAGAGAGATTGCACTTTATTGTACATGTCGCACCGCAAATTGCGTGCAAAACCGGCTGATGCGATGGCAGCATATTTCCCAGACAGAATCCCAAATACCAGCGACGCGACGCAACACAAGACCAGCAGCGCGCCGCTTTGCAAAATGGCCGTGCGGTTGCCGGCATTGATGCCATTGTCAATGAGCTGCGCCATCAACAGGGGGATCAGGACATCAACAACCACCTCCAGCACCACAAATAGCGGACAGATCAGGGCGGGACATTTGTATTCTCGAATGCAAGCGATTAACCGTTTTATCATAGACTTCACTCCGTTTCATGGTTGAATTTCCGTCAGATTGTTCTTCATTTTTTCCAAGGTTGTTACAAAAATATCCAAATCTCCGGGTGGGATATCTTTGATGAGCAGTGACTCGGCGGCATCGAGCTGCGTCTCAACCATTTCTAAAATGTTGAGCGATTCCACTGTCAACTCAATGCGCTTGAGCCGCGCATCGTAGGCAACGGGCGAACGGGTAATCAAGCCGTTTTTTTCCATCAACTGCAAAATAGTGGTTGCGGTTGAACGGCGCACCGAAAATTCCCGTTCCAGATCACGCTGAAAAATCTCATGTGTTTCGTTTGCGCGCAGATAACCCAGCACCCAGCCATGAATTCCGGTGACGCGCTTGGCATACTGAACTGCGTTGAGGGTGTCGACATATCGACGAATCAGGTGAGAAAGTATGCGCACTTCGCGACCGATTCTTATTTGACAGGGCATTTTCTAATCACCGCCTATAATGTTAGATACCTAACATTATAGACTTGCAGAAATCGATTGTCAAGCGGTCTTTCTCCTGCAATATAAATTTTTGATTGGCTCGTGCCGGTGATGGTGCAATGCGGGTGCAGGCGAACAGGCATAGGGAAGTCCTGTGCGGGTTATGCTATTTCATGAGAAGATGTTCGCCGCCGGGGACGTAGCACTATGAAATTTCTGGAAATTATAGTGCTGACCTGATGCATAAATGCCCCGCACATGTGACTTGTGGAAATGAAAAACCAACCGCATAGGACGACTCACCCTCGTTCCACCTCCATGTGGGCGCGACGATGCCTGAAACCGGAATGAGATTGTAGGAGGATAACGGATGATATATAAGGTAGATTTGAACAGCGATATCGGGGAAAGCTTTGGTGCTTACACAATGGGAGCAGATGAGGAGATCATCAAATCCGTTTCCTCTGTTAATGTGGCCTGCGGGTATCATGCGGGAGATCCCATGGTGATGGAGAGAACAGTGCAAGCTGCTTGTGCCGCAGGAACGATGATCGGCGCACATCCAGGATATCCCGATCTGATGGGCTTTGGACGACACAATATGATGATTTCCCCTCAGGAAGCCAAGGCGTATGTGATGTACCAGATGGGAGCACTGTGGGCTTTTGTGCATTCCAAAGGAGCATGCTTGCAGCATTGCAAACCGCATGGCGCTCTGTATAACATGGCTGCGGTCGATCTCGGCTTGGCAACAGCGATTTGCGAGGCAGTGATGGAAATTGATCATAACATTATCATGCTGGTGCCAGCCAACAGCAAAATGGCACAGGCTGCTGGAATGCTGGGGCTGCGGGTTGCCAGCGAGGTGTTTGCTGACCGTGCCTACATGGAGGATGGCACTTTGGTTGCTAGAAAAGTTCAGGGCGCGGTGATCCAAGATGAGGCTGATGCCATTCGTCGCACGGTAAGAATGGTCGTCGAGGGGAAGGTGGAAACCGTATCGGGCAGGGACATCGAAATTCAGGCCGACTCCATCTGTGTGCATGGCGATCACCCACAGGCGCTTCATTTTGTGAAAAGCATCCGCAAGGCGCTGATGGACAGCGGAGTGGTCATTTGCAATTTAAAGAATCTGTGCTAATACAGGCGGAAAAGGAGGCATGTGATCATGAAAGCAGTCCGTTTTCTTCTCGCGGGGGATACTTCGCTGACGATTGAGTTTGGAAACGAAATCAGCGTGGACATTAATGCCCGCGTCCACGCTTTTCACATGGCGCTTGAACAGAGCAAGTTGCCAGGAATCGTGGAAACAGTGCCGACCTATCGCTCACTGACGGTGCATTATAGGCCGGAAACAATGGGCTTTGAGGAACTGGTTCTTCGCCTTAAAAGGCTGATGAGGGAGGCAGAAACCATCAAGCTTCCACCCGGAGAGGTGCTGGAGATTCCGGTGCTCTACGGCGCAGAGCAAGGCCCCGATCTTGTGTTCGTGGCGCGTCATGCAAAAAGATCAATTGAGGAGGTGATCGATCTTCACACCTCACCCACATACTTGATTTATATGCTTGGGTTTACGCCGGGATTCGCCTATTTGGGTGGACTGGATCCGATAATCGCCACACCGCGACTTGCAACGCCTCGCGTCAGAATCCCGTGCGGATCGGTTGGCATTGCAGGGGAGCAAACCGGAGTGTATCCTGTCGATTCGCCCGGAGGCTGGCAGCTGATTGGGCGCACTCCGGTCAAGCTGTATGACCCCGACCGTGAGACGCCAATTCTGCTTCGCGCAGGAGGATCAATCAAATTTCGCGCGGTTGACCTGATGGAGTATGACGCTATTGAGGAGCAGGTTCGGGCAAAAACCTATGAATGTTCTCATAAGTCAAGAAAGGAGGACTGACGCCATGGGCATTCGCGTTTTATCCGGTGGAATGCTCACTACGGTACAGGATGGCGGGCGCGTGGGGTATCAACAGTTTGGCGTATCGGTTGCGGGAGTCATGGATCCGCGCAGTGCCGCAATTGCCAATCTGCTGGTGGGCAATAAAGAGGAAGAAGCGGTGGTGGAGATGACCATGCTTGGCCCACGCCTCACATTTACCACAAGCAATCTGATCGCCATAACAGGAGGAGATTTTGCACCGCAACTTGATGGGAGGCCGATGGAACTGTATTGTGCCACGTTGGCCAGCCCCGGAATGGTACTCTCGTTTGCGTCGCCACGGACAGGATGCCGCGCCTTCATTGCCTTTGCAGGAGGACTGGATCTGCCAATTGTCATGGGAAGCCGTTCAACCGATCTAAGGGCCGGATTGGGGGGATTTAGAGGACGAAAGTTACAACCCGGTGATGAAATTTCCTTTCGCATGCCCCAAACGACGCTCCCCAATCTTGAATGTCGTCGGATGAAACCCGAGCGATTTGGACAAACCGAAAAACGTCTTCGTGTCGTGATGGGCCCACAGGACGATCTATTTACACCGTCTGGGATTGAAACCTTTTTGAGCACGTGTTACACAGTGAGCAATCGATTTGATCGGATGGGATGCTGTCTGGACGGGAAAGCGATCGCGCATCTCGAGGATGGCAACATCATATCGGATGGAATTTCATTTGGCGCCGTTCAGGTGCCATCCGGCGGCTACCCGATTATCATGCTCGCTGACCGTCAGACTACGGGGGGCTATGCTAAAATTGCGAATGTTATTTCGACTGATCTTCCTATCATCGCGCAGGCTAAATCAGGTGACTCTATTCGGTTTGAAAAGGTGGATATTCACACCGCCCAGAGACTCTATCTGGAGCAAAAAGAGGAGCGACGTCGGTGGCGTCAGACCTGGGATACAGTGGCTGCACAGGATAGTCCCATCCGCTATGTTACGGTAACGGTGAATGGAATTGCCTATCATGCATCCATTGTGGAGGCAGATGTGCCATGATCCAGAACAGAGAGACGCTGGCCAGAGAAACGACAGATGTTCGACGTTCTCGGAAATGCCGCGTATCCTTTGGAAGACCACAGTATGCCGCTGTAAGACACAAGCGCTATTGTTCAGCTTGGGAGACAAGAGATTGTGTTGAGGATTGCAGGTCGGAAAAAATCTTCAAATAACGGGCGACCTGAGCGTCCTTGGTGCTCTGATAGGCGCGCAGCGTGTCGAGCGCGATCGTATCGTCGGCTCCCACGGCCATGAGAGCAGCTTTCATGCGCCCCACCATACGTTCCACCTCAACATCGGTCTGCTGTTCGAGAATGTTGATTTGCGGCAGATAGCGTGATGCCAATTGAGCCAGCGCATCGGCACGTTTGCTCGGCTCCACCAGAAGATAGTCACGGGTTGCCTGCTGGCTCAACTCGTCAAGTTGACGCGAGACTTTTTCGGAGAGCGCATATAACTCTCGCACATAGGGCTCGGCCGCCTCTCTTGCATCTTCTTCCGTTGCCGCGCGTGGAGGCGCCAGGGAGAAATCACCACTGCTTTTCTCACTGGGATACAGGCGTTCCCGCGCCGAAGGATCCAGGAGTTCTGAAGTCTCGGATCCTTGTGCCAAGAAGGAATCGGGCAGGGACTCAAACGGCTCATCAATGACAAAACGCGGCGAAATTTCACTGCTGTGGGCGTGGCTGTTTGGCAAAGAGATTACACTTTCTGCTGAGACGCAGGAGGCATCTACCAAGGAGGATACGGGTGTTCTGGCTGTGCGCAGCACCCCCAAAAGCTGTTCGTCTCGACCCAAATAGGCCGCCGAAAGCGTAATGAGCATGAGCACAAGGATTAACATCATGGTGCGAAGCATCCAAACACTCCCTTCGGTTTTGCAATGAGTCTGCCCGACTCGTGAAAAGATTATTCGAATCGGGCAGGCCTTCATTCGTATGAATCGAAGAGAGACGGTATGCCCCGGAAAGCAAAAACGTCCCGCACCAAGAATCGGTGCGGGACGCGAAGAGCTTTGGGAAAGGACGTTCCTGATCAGTATGCCTTACCCCAGATGACCATAGAGGTGGCGGGCTTTCCACAGACCGGGCATATACCGGAGAGCTGCTCCTGCTGGAAGGGCATGCAACGGGACGAAAGACCGGCCTGCTCCTTCATAGCGATCTCGCAGGCCAGATCACCGCACCACATGGCTTTGATAAAGCCGGAACGGGTCTTGGAAAGCGTAAGAATTTCATCCATCGTTGTTGCTGAGAAGGTTCGACTTTCACGATTTTCAACCGCAATCCGGTATAACCCATCATGCACCTTTTGCAACAGCACAGGAATTTGCGTCAGCAACGCGTCCAGTGGCACAAAATGCTTTTCACGGTTGTGCCGTGTCACGACCACGCATTGACCCTGTTCAATGTCTTTGGGGCCCAGCTCAATGCGCAGCGGAACACCCTTCATTTCATATTCGGCAAACTTCCAGCCGGGGGAATTGTCCGAGTCGTCCAGCTTGACACGACAGACTTTGGCAACCTGCTGCTTGAGGGCATCGGCAGCTTCCAGTACGCCGGGCTTGTGTTGGGCAATCGGTACAATCACAGCTTGAATGGGCGCGATTGCGGGAGGAAGCACCAAACCATTGTCATCGCCATGTGTCATGATGATGGCGCCGATGATGCGGGTTGAAAGTCCCCATGATGTTTGATGGGGATAAGCCGGTTTGTTGTCACGACCTTGAAATGTGATGTCAAAAGCACGGGCGAAGCCGTCACCAAAATAGTGGCTGGTGGCAGATTGAAGTGCCTTGCCATCGTGCATCATGGCCTCGATGGTATAGGTTCGTTCGGCACCGGCAAATTTCTCTTTGTCTGTTTTCTGTCCCTTAATGACAGGCATGGCCAGATAGTCCTCACAGAGATGGGCATAGACACCCAACTGTTGCTCGGTTTCCCTCATGGCTTCCTCGGCTGTCTCATGCATGGTGTGGCCTTCCTGCCACCAGAATTCAGCGGTGCGCAGAAAGGGGCGCGTTGTCTTTTCCCACCGAATCACCGAACACCATTGATTATAGAGTAATGGTAGATCGCGGTAGGAGTGGATCACATTGGCAAAATGTTCGCAAAAAAGCGTCTCAGAGGTTGGGCGTACACAGAGGCGCTCGGCCAGCAGCTCGTTGCCGCCATGGGTAACCCAGGCGACCTCAGGCGCAAAACCCTCGACGTGATCTTTTTCCTTTTGCAGCAAGCTTTCTGGAATCAAGAGTGGCATCATGACATTCTCATGTCCGGACTGCTTAAACATGCCGTCGAGCAGGTCATGGATGCGCTCCCAAATGGCAGTGCCGTAGGGACGTACAATCATACAGCCACGTACGCTTGAATAGTCGGCAAGATCAGCTTTTTTGACAATATCTGTATACCATTTTGCAAAGTCGACATCCATTGGTGTAATGTCGTCAACCATTTTTTTCTTGTTATCAGACATGTGCATTTCCTCCCAAGTGATGAACTCGTATTTGATTATTATAGGGCCTGTCCCGTCAAAAAGCAAGCACAGGACGGGACGGATCAAAAACCAGCGTAAAAAGAAAGCCCGCCGATCGGCGGGCCCGAGGTCTACTACTCAGCGTGTTCCTCGATAAAGTGGACAATATCGCTGACCATTTTGATATTCTCGATATCCTCGTCGGGGATCTCAAGGTCAAACTCATCCTCAAGACTCATGACCAGATCGACAATATCAAGCGAGTCGGCACCCAAGTCGTCGACGATGGACAAATCCATGGTAATTGTATCCTCTGAGAGATCAAGCTGCTCTGCTAGAATTTCCCTGACCTTTTCAAACACCATTGCGGTTCCTCCTTGGATGTTAATGAACGCGCCACATGACGCATTGATTGATATAATATACTCCGGCAAAGAACATCATAGCGGTTTTTTATCTGCTTGGCAAGTGAAAAATTCCAATTTTAAAAAAAGAAGTTTAAGTTTTTCTCGCTAAAACTGCTATCGGTTGACACAAATGATTTAAACATATGTTTGTATTCCTGGAAATCATATGTTATACTAAAATAAGATAGACTCAACGGGGAGGAACGCACGATGGAACCGCTGACCGACAAGGAACGCTGCCTGCTGGATTATATTAAGGAACGCATGATTGATCAAATTCCGCCCACAGTGCGGGAAATCTGCCGAGACTTGGAAATCAAGTCCACTTCCTCTGCACACCACTATCTCAAATGCCTTGAGCAAAAGGGCTACATAGCGATGGGGGACAATGCAAACCGCGTCATTCGGCTGGTGGGAGGCGCAAGGGGCGCACAAGTGCCATTGGTTGATGCGGCGGCGGGACACCCCATAATGGCCTTTGAGAACATCAAATGTTACATCCCATTTCCCATAGCGTCAGGCTGTGACGCGCGGGAATTATTCGCACTGCGGGTGCAAGGAGACAGCATGATAGACGCTGCCATCCTCGATGGCGATCTTGTCGTAGTGCGACAATCTTCCGTGGTCGAGAATGGAACCATTGCCGCTGTCGTAGTAGAGGATGCTGCAACAATTAAACGCTTTTATCAGGAGAACGGCCATGTTAGATTGCAGCCGGAAAATGCGGGCATGGAACCGGTTTTGATGCCGGATTGCCGCGTGCTCGGTCGTGTCATCGCAGTGCTGCGCATGCTTGCCTGAAATGGCTCCTCCAATAGATATTTTCAAACAGAAATTATTTTAAAACAGCAGGCTTTCATCGTTCAAAAACGATGAAAGCCTCAGCCTGTCGAGAAACGCCCTCAGCACGCGAGTGCCGAGGGCGTTTTGTCTTGGAATATTGAAATAGCACTAAACAGATGGCGAAAAAGAGGCGTTGGATACCGCCAGTTTGCCAGCTTTTTCAGATTCATGGTAGCGAACTTAAGCCTAACCCAGTTTGTAACCTGAGATAGACCTCTGTAGGTTGTATAGCGCATGCCGTGTTTTTCCTTTGCATCGGCAAATACACGCTCGATCGTACGGCTGCGCTGGCTGTAGGTTTCCTTGCCGAGCGGCGAATGCCGCACGTCCTCTGCGCGTTCTATATAATCTGCCCAAATGTGCCGTGTGACTGTTTTCTGACAGCTTTTGCTTTGGGTACATTGCTCTCGCACAGGGCAGCTTCGGCAGAGGTACGGTTTGCTCTTGTATTCTCGATAGCCGTCGCGGTTGGTTGTTGAAAAGTTTAAAACTTGGGA
>JAVVPJ010000004.1:0-15772 GCA_036655815.1 Oscillospiraceae bacterium | reverse complement strand
GATCATGCCCTAGAGATGTCCGCACGTCTCGTGGATCACCCTGGATTGGCGCAGCGTATCGGCCGCTGCCGCAGCGCTGTGGCAGCTGGTGTGGCCTTTTCGGATGCGTTGTCGGACACTGGCGTCTTTTCCGGTCTTTCCGCTCGCATGATTTCCATCGGCTTCAAGACCGGCTCAGTGGATACGGTCATGTGCAAGCTGGCCGTCCGCTATGAGGAGAATATCGACGCCGGGCTTTCCCGCCTGATCGGCGTGGTGGAACCAACGATGGTAGCCATCCTATCGATTGCTGTTGGGATGGTGCTGCTGTCGGTCATGCTTCCGCTGATGGGTATTATGTCCTCCATTGGCTAAGATTGCTATCCTGAGGAAAGGGGTGACATCATGAAACGCTTTTCTACTGTCCGTCATTCGTCGATGGGCGGCCCTGTTCTGACCTCTCTGCTGTTCATCCTCATGCTGGGCTTATTGGTGCGGGGACTCGGCTCGGTATCCACCAGCAGCGACGCTGAACAGTTGCGCACAGTTGAGCAGTCGATCGTCCACGCAGCCGTCCACTGCTATGCCATTGAGGGCGTTTATCCTCCCGGTTTGTCCTATCTTGAGAAGCGATACGGTTTGGTCATTGACCACAAAAAATATCTGGTTGATTACCGCTGCTTTGCCTCCAACCTCATGCCGGATGTCACAGTAATCCGCAAATAACGGCCATAAAAAAAGGAGGGCTGACCGTGAAAGCTTCCAGAGACAAGAACATGCTTGATCTGCTGCTCTCGCTGGCTCTGCTGTGCGTGTTCGCGGCTTCGTCGCTGATGGTGGTGATCATCGGAGCCAACACCTATGGGCGCACCGCTTCGGGCATGGAAGCAAATTTTTCTCTGCACACCTCCCTGTCCTATCTGTCCGAAAAGCTGCGCCAGAACGACACATCCGGCACCGTGTCGATCGAAAATCTGGGAGCATCCCCCGCTCTGGTGTTGACTCAGGAAAGATCAGGCAGTACCTACCGCACCTATATTTATTATTTTGATGGCGCACTGTGCGAGCTGTTTGCCCGCGCTGAGGTTGATGCGCGTCCCGAATCGGGACAACGTATTGCCACGCTTTCTGCTTTCTCCGTTGAAGAAATGCAAGATGGGTTGTACCGTCTTTGCTGTGCCGGAACAGATGGCGCGAAATCCTCAACGCTGGTGTATCTGCGCAGTACACCCCAGATCTGATGTTCGCAGAAAGGGGGCTTTGACGATGCTATCGCGCGTAAAGACATCGTCCTCACGCTCAGGACTTTTTCTCATTGAGCTGATCATTATCATCGGCTTTTTCGCCATGGCCAGCGCCGTCTGCATACAGATATTTGCCCGTGCGCGTCTAGTAGCGGTCAACAGCGGCGAACTGGTTCACGCATCTCTTGCCGCGCAGAGCGCTGCCGAAGCCTTTCGGGCCACCGACGGGCAGGTGGAACGTTCTGCCGCATTGCTGGCCCCAGCCTCTTGTTGCGGCGGGGTGCTTACGCAGGCTTTTTCAAATGTCTGGGAGGCGGTCGATCCCGCCGCTCCACTGCAGGCTCCCTATCAGTTGACGCTCACATGTGTCGAGCAAGATGGCGTCACCACGGCAGACATCACGGTCACACGCCGTACCGACGTGCTGGCACAGACCATCTATTCTCTGACGGTCAAAGTACTCACCCGATAGCGACGGCATTCCAATAGAGCGAGAAGGGAAAGGAAGCAGCGATCATGAAACAACAATGGGGGTTTGGCGTGGGTAGCGCCTCCATCTTAACCATCTTTGTGTTGCTCTGCCTGACCACCTTTGCCACCCTATCACTGGCTTCAGCTGAGGCCGATGCCCGCTTGGCACGCAGGGCTGCCCGCTCTGTGTCTGATTATTATGCCGCCGACTCCAATGCAGTAGAATGCGTCGCGTGCATAGAAGCCACTCTCTACGACCTGACTGCTCCTGACGCCAGCAGCTATTACGCTTTGGCCATCCAGCGTTTAGCTCCTGTCGTGAAGGCTCTTGGCGCAACAGTCGACGTTCCCGCCGAGGGTGCGCCACAGATTCGGTTGCAATGTCCCATCGATGAGGGGCGTGCACTATCGGTTCTCTTGAAAGTCACGTCTCCCCCCTCCATCCATACGCCCCGTGTCTCAGTAGTGGAATGGAAGACCATCCAAACGCTTCAGTGGCAAGAGGATGACCGTCTGAATCTGTGGTCGGGCAGTACGCTTACCACCCGACCAAAATTGGAGGACTGACGATGGATGCTATTCATCTGCTCAGGGAAGCTGTAGATCAGGGTGCCTCCGACATATTCGTGATTGTAGGTCTGCCCTTCACCTACAAAATTGACGGCGTCATGGTGCACCACCAAGATTCCGTGTGCCTGATCTCCTCTGACTGTGAAACTTTCGTACGCGAAATCTATGCAATGGCCCACCGCGCCATTGAGCCACTTCTTGAAAATGGTGATGACGATTTTTCCTTCGCAATCAAGGGCATCTCACGCTTTCGCGCCAATATCTACCGACAGCGGGGCACGTTGGCGGCCGTCATTCGCGTGGTACTCTTTGAACTTCCTGACCCCGTTCGCCTCGGAATTCCTGAGGAGGTGCTTGCGCTTGCTTCCTGTCAAAAAGGGCTTGTATTGGTGACCGGTCCGGCCGGCAGTGGAAAAACCACGACGCTGGCCTGCATTATTGATCGCATCAACCAAACCCGCAGCGCACACGTCATCACGCTGGAAGACCCCATTGAGTATCTGCATCGTCACAACAAAAGCATTGTCAGCCAGAGAGAAATTTCCACCGACACGGTGAGTTACGTCACCGCGCTACGCGCCGCGATGCGGCAGGCACCCGACGTGATTCTGCTGGGAGAAATGCGTGATTTTGAGACAATTTCGGTTGCTATGACGGCCGCCGAGACAGGACATCTCGTGATTTCCACGCTTCACACCGTCGGTGCCGCCAATGCCATTGACCGCATTGTGGATGCATTCCCCCCCGCGCAGCAGGGGCAGGCACGGGTGCAGCTAGCACAAATTCTCCAAGCGGTCGTGTCACAACAGCTTTTGCCCCGGGAGCAAGGAGGTGAGGAGCCTGTCTTTGAGATCATGCTGGCCAACACTGCCATTCGCAACATGATCCGCGAATCCAAAATCCATCAGATTGAAACAGCTATGTATTCAGATCAGCGCATGCGCACCATGGACAACAGTCTTCTGGCACTGTTTAAAGCGAAAGTTATCTCGGAAAAAACTGCGCTGCTGTACAGTCTGTCCCCCGATGCACTCTCGCGCCGCCTCAAAGGCTGACCCATGGCGAAACTGACAAGGCTCGTAGCGCAACGAATCTTTTCATGGAAGGCGATATCGCACCGGTTGAAAATCATTTGATACGAATAGGGGCGGTATCTACGAACTGTAGATACCGCCTCCGATCAACATCCTTATGAGAAGTGGACAATCGTTCTGGGCATCCCACAGTACAAGCTTCGCTTATTTACAGCAGCAAATCCAGTGAGAACTGGTGCCTGTCGCGGCCGAGCCGGCGCAGGAAGCACAGGGGTTCGTATTCTGGTTGCAACCGCAGCCGCAGCAGCCACAGTTACAGCTCGGCGTGGTGGGTGTGCTTGGCTCGCTGGAAGGACAGCGATGGCAGCAGCAATGATAGCAACCATTGGTATTGTTTTCGGGGGCAGGGGTGCTGTTGTTTCCACAGCAATAGCAGGCGCTCATATCATCAAGTCTCCTTTAATTTAAATAGGGGCGACGCCGGCACGTTCAAATGTCCGGCCTGCTTTATCTTATGCTGATGGCGTCCAATTGTTGATTTGCAGTAAAAGATGCTAAATTCATTCATTTTTTGAAGTGTTAAATGTATAAATATATCACTTTTCTAAACTTTTACTTGCTTTTTAAATTCATGAGAGTATAATATGCGTCGTACCCATTCAAAGTACGGTGCAACACGTATAAGAATAATTTAAACATTTTGGAGGAACAACATGAAAAAGATTTTTGCCCTTGCATTGGCATTTGCCATGCTGCTGACCGTTACCGCCTGTGGAGGAGCTTCAAGCGCCGCTCCTGTTTCGAGCGCCGCTCCTGTTTCGAGCACCGCCCCTGTTTCGAGCACCGCCCCCGCCTCA
Organism: Oscillospiraceae bacterium; assembly: GCA_036655815.1. GTDB lineage: Bacteria > Bacillota > Clostridia > Oscillospirales > Ruminococcaceae > Yanshouia. The sequence continues at coordinate 11,617 of JAVVPJ010000004.1, read as the reverse complement.
GGTAGCTTGACGACTGCCACCCCTGGAACGCTTACCATGGCGACCAACGCTGCTTTCCCCCCTTATGAGTATTTTGAGAGCAACAAGATCGTCGGCATCGACGCCGAAATTGCTCAGGCGCTCGCCAAAAAAATGGGTCTTACGCTGGTCATTGAAGACATGGAGTTCGGTTCCATTATCGCCGCCGTGCAATCCGGCAAAGCTGACGTGGGTCTGGCTGGCATGACCGTGACCCCTGATCGTCTTCAGAGCATCAACTTCTCTGACAGCTATGCCACCGGCGTCCAAGTTGTCATCGTGAAAGATCAGTCCCCGATCACCACCCCCTCTGAGCTGAAGGGTAAAAAAATCGGAGTCCAGCAGGACACCACCGGAGATATTTATGCATCGGACGACTTCGGAGATGAGAATGTGGAGCGCTACAACAAGGGTGCAGAGGCCGTTTTAGCTCTCAGTCAGGGCAAGGTTGATGCCGTTATCATCGACAGCGAGCCTGCCAAGGTTTTTGTAGAGCAGAACACCGGTCTAAAAGTCCTTCCGACTGAGTATGTCACCGAAAATTATGCCATTTGCATCTCAAAAAGCAATCAACAGATGCTTGATGACGTGAATGCGGCTTTGAAAGCACTGATTGCTGATGGAACGGTCAAGACAATTCTTGACAAATACATTACTGCCAAGTAAAATAGAATTAGGCTGTTTCAAGGGAATGGTGAAATACCGTTCCCTTTTTTTAAAGTTGGAGAAGGAGTTGTCGCAGTGGGAGCTTGGTTAAACGAGGTACATGCAAAATTTGTTCTAAATTTTATTGAGGATGACCGATGGCGGTATCTCTGGAGCGGTTTGGGCGTCACGCTGCGCATCACCTTTTTTGCGTTGCTAATCGGCGTAACATTGGGCTTCATCGTGGCTATTTTACGTTCCACCCACGATAAAACCGGGAAACTGAGGTTTTTGAATTTTCTCTGCAAGGTCTATCTGACCATCATTCGCGGAACGCCCGTGGTGGTGCAACTGCTCATCACCTATTTTGTCATCTTCCAGTCTATCAAAATTGACAAGGTAGTGGTCGCCATCATCGCATTTGGGATCAACTCGGGCGCCTATGTCGCAGAAATTGTGCGCAGCGGCATTATGTCGATTGATCATGGCCAATTTGAGGCAGGGCGCAGTCTGGGCTTCAACTATGTGCAGACCATGTGGTATATTGTCATGCCACAGGCCTTTAAGAATATTCTTCCGGCGTTAGGCAATGAATTTATTGTACTGCTCAAGGAAACCTCTGTCTCGGGCTACATTGCATTGCAGGATCTGACCAAGGGCGGTGACATCATTCGAGGGCGCACTTTTGATCCCTTTATGCCGCTCGTTGCTGTAGCGCTCATTTATCTGAGCATGGTCATGATTCTGTCTGCCGGTGTGACGCGACTGGAAAGGAGGATGGCCAGAAGTGATAACCGTTAAAGGGCTCAATAAATCTTTCGGCGCCAACCATGTGCTCAAGGATATTAACGAGGAGATTCAAAGAGGCGAAAAAGTAGTAATCATCGGCCCATCCGGATCGGGCAAGAGCACTTTTCTACGTTGCTTGAATCTTTTGGAAATTCCTACTACCGGCGAGATCTGGTTTGAGGGTGAAAATCTCACTGATCCCCAGTGCAACGTGAACCGTCTGCGTCAACGAATGGGCATGGTATTTCAGCATTTTAACCTTTTCCCCCATCTGAGCATTCTGCAAAACATCTCGCTCGCACCAGTCAAACTCGGGTTGCAAAATCCAGCGGAGGCGGCCGCATCGGCTATGCAGTTGTTAGAGCGTGTGGGTCTTCCTGACAAGGCCAATGCCTTTCCGTCGCAGCTTTCCGGCGGTCAAAAGCAGCGCGTCGCCATTGTGCGAGCACTGGCCATGAAGCCAGATGTCATGCTGTTTGACGAACCGACCAGCGCTTTAGACCCTGAGATGGTTGGTGAAGTATTGGAGGTCATGAAGGAGCTGGCACATGAAGGCATGACGATGGTTGTGGTTACACACGAGATGGGTTTCGCGCGTGAGGTGGGAACCCGTGTATTGTTTATGGACGAAGGACGCATTCTCGAGCAGAACAATCCCAGCGATTTTTTTTCCAATCCCGTTCATCCCCGTCTGCACGACTTTCTCTCCAAAGTGTTGTAGTCGACCTCTCCTGTCGGTCGGATAAAAATCCATCTGTCATCCAAAATGCCCTCTGGACAAACCTATTTTTAGGTGTTATACTGTCACAAACGGTGAAAATCCGCCCCAATTGCATCGCCTTTAATTCGGTTCCGTGAGGCCGGCAAGGTGGGCTTTTTGATGCATACATTCAGAAGGCGCCTTGTCCCAAACGGACAGGGCGTCGTTTTTTTACGGGATTTTGGAAATAACAACAACAGCATCAAGGAGGGAATGTCATGTCTCATAGAAATATCATGGACGAAAGCGACATGAATCGTGCCTGCGTGCGACTGGCCCACGAAGTCATTGAGCGCAACAAGGGCGTCGAAAACGTCGTGCTCATCGGCATCCAGCGACGCGGCGTTCCATTGGCTCAACACATCGCCGACCTGATTGAGCAGCATGGGGGCAGCCGTCCACCCGTCGGACAGCTTGACATCACATTTTACCGTGATGATCTGTCACTTTTGGCCGACCACCCTGTTCTGTCGGGAACCGACATTCCCTTCTCACTGCGTGACAAGTGCGTGATCATCGTCGACGATGTGATCTATACCGGACGCACGGTGCGCGCTGCCATCGATGCCATTATGGATGTCGAGCGTCCGCAGTGCATCCAGCTCATGGTGATGATTGACCGAGGGCATCGAGAATTGCCCTTCCGCGCTGATTTTGTGGGAAAAAATGTTCCCACCGCCAACAGTGAGATCGTCCATGTGTGCGTTGAGAGATTTGACGGCACCAACATGGTTTATATTGAAGACTTGCCTGAAAGGAAGTGAACCGATATGGCACTGAAATCCAAGGATTTACTGGGTCTGAGATCTCTCGATAAAAACGAAATCGGAGAGATTCTCGATACTGCCGCCACCATGCGGCATATTCTCGAAAGCCCCACCAAGAAGACACCGCATCTGCAAGGAAAATCCGTCGTGACTCTATTCTACGAAAATTCCACCCGCACCCGTCTCTCCTTTGAACTGGCCAGCAAATATATGTCGGCTGTCGCGGCAAATATCTCGGCCTCAACCTCCAGCGTGCAAAAGGGTGAGACACTCATCGACACCGCGATGACCCTCGACATGATGGGGACAGACGTCATCATCATGCGCCACCCCATGAGCGGTGCGCCCCATCTCATGAGCCAGTATGTGCGTTCAGCGGTCATCAACGCCGGAGATGGCACTAACGAGCACCCTACGCAGGCATTGCTCGATATGCTGACCATCCTTCGGAAGAAGGGACGTCTGGAAGGGATCAAGGTCGCCATAGTGGGTGATGTTGTCCATTCTCGCGTGGCGCGTTCCAACATCTTCGGGTTGAACACCATGGGAGCCGAGGTCGTATTGGCCGGTCCGCCCACGCTGTTGCCTGCGCCCGGCTGCGAGATTCCTGACGTACGTTACTGCACCCACGTGGAGGACGCTGTGCGCGATGCCGACGTGGTTATGGCGCTGCGCATCCAATTGGAGCGTCAGAAAAAGGGGCTTTTTCCTTCGGTTCGTGAATATTCCCGTTACTTCGGTCTGGATGACAAAATGATCGCGCTGGCAAAACCAGACGCCATTGTCATGCACCCTGGTCCTGTGAACCGTGGGCTAGAAATCTCATCCACAGTAGTGGACTGTGAACGCTCTGTCATCAATGAACAGGTAACAAACGGTGTCGCAGTGCGCATGGCACTGCTGTATATGATGACCCGAAGGGAGGGCAAATAAAGATGTCCACGCTCATTCAAAATGCTGTATTGATCAATGCCTCCGGTCGGCGCAAGGCTGACGTCCTTCTAGACGAGGGCTGTATCCGACGTATCGGTGAAAGTCTGCCCACAGGCAATGCACGGCTTTTGGACGCCAATGGTGCTTTTCTGTTACCGGGTTTGATTGATCTGCACTGTCATCTGCGCGATCCGGGTTATGAATATAAGGAGGACATTCTCACAGGAACCCGTGCGGCCGCTGCCGGTGGATTCACTTCGGTGCTGTGTATGGCCAACACCCATCCGGTTAACGACTGTGCTGCCGTCACTGCCTATATCATTAAAAAGGCGATGGAGCATGGATTCTGTCGCGTGTATCCAGTCGGTGCTGTTTCCAAAAATCTTGAGGGACAGGAACTTGCTGAAATGGGAGATATGCATACGGCTGGAGCCATTGCCTTCTCTGATGACGGACGCCCCATATCCAGCGCCCGTCTGATGGAAATCGCATTGCTCTATTCTGCCGCTTTTGGCTCCTATATCATCTCTCATCCCGAAGACCTCTCTCTCTCAGAGGGTGGGGTGATGAATCGTGGCGTCACTGCTACCCTGCTTGGCTTGCCGGGCATTCCCCGCGCCGCTGAGGAGCTCATGGTATCCCGCGACCTACTGCTCGCCGAGGAAACGAGAGGTCACGTGCACATCGCCCATATCTCGACCAGCGGCTGCGTAGACATCATCCGTGCAGCCAAGGCGCGCGGTGCACACATCACCTGCGAAACGACGCCTCACTATCTCTGTTTGGATGACACCGCCTGTGAGGGCTACGACACCGCCGCGCGGGTCAGCCCACCGCTGCGTGAAAAAGCAGATCAAGAGGCATTGATTGAGGGACTGCTCGACGGAACTATCGATGCCATCGCCACTGATCATGCCCCTCATCATCGTGACGACAAGCGTGTGGAGTTTATTCAGGCCGCCAATGGTATTTCAGGCTTTGAAACGGCATTTTCGGCCTGCTATACCCGCCTTGTGGACTCGGGTCGCATGACTCTGGAAACATTGGTAGACAAAATGTGTCGAGCACCCGCCCAAATCGCCGGTATCGACCGGGGCGTCATCGCCGAGGGACAGCGGGCCGATCTTGTCCTGGTGGACGATGGGACATGGATCGTCGATGCGCAGAAATTTCTCTCCAAGGGAAAGAATACTCCCTTCCATGGAAAATCCCTCAAGGGTCGTATCCTTCTCACAATGCTCGATGGCCGCGTAACCTATGATCGGGGGGTATTGTGATGAACGCTTCCGATCGACTTCTTGCTGCAATCGAACGGGTTGAGAACCCCACTGTCATGGGGCTGGACACCCAAAAGGGTCATCTTCCTGCTGCATTCGCGCCTTGCGGCCAGACCAATGAGGCTGTCTGTGATGCGATTTTGCGCTACAACCGAGCTTTACTCGACAATATGTCCGATCTGATAGGGGTCGTCAAGATTCAGATCGCCTATTATGAGATGTATGGTCTGGCCGGGCTTTCGGTCTTTTGCCAAACGCTGCGCTATGCCCGCGAAAAGGGTTATGTCACCATCGTCGACGCCAAGCGCAACGACATTGGCTCGACCGCCTCTGCCTATGCTACCGCTTTTTTGGGAGACGGGGATTTTTCCTGCGATTTTGTCACGGTCAACGCCTATTTGGGCGTGGACGGCGTCGCTCCCTTTGTCGAGTTGGCACAAAAGAACGACCGTGGCATCTTCGTACTGGTCAAAACCTCCAACCCCTCGGGCATTGAGGTGCAGGATCTCATGAGTGGGACAAAGAAGGTCTATGAAATCATGGCCGATCTGGTATCTGCGTGGGGCGCACCCCTCATGGGTGAGAGAGGCTATTCATCGGTCGGCGCGGTGGTGGGCGCCACCTGGCCTGCACAGTCGGCTGAATTGCGCCAAAGAATGCCACACACGCCCTTTCTCGCACCGGGCTACGGGGCGCAGGGCGCCACCGGCCATGATCTGCGTGGCTGCTTCGACAAAAACGGACGCGGCGCTGTGGTCAATGCCTCGCGTTCTCTCCTGACTGCCCACCAAAAAGCGCCTGATCTTCCGTGGCTCGACGCTGTTCGAGCCGAAGCCGTGCGCATGCAGCGTGATCTCACCATCGGGAGGGTCTAACTATGCGTCCATTTCATGCTATTGTGCTTAAGAACGAACTGATCGCACAGGATTTTGTCATGCTTACGCTGTCTGCATCCCCCGCCTTCGAGTTGCCTGTTCGTCCGGGACAATTTGCCCATTTGACGGTTCCTCACGCGCCCGAGCACTTATTGCGCCGCCCCATCAGCATCATGTCAGCCTCCTGTGAAAACAAGACGCTGACGCTGGGTATTGAGCCAAAAGGCGAGGGCACTCATTTCATTGCTGCACTGTCCCCAGGGCAGGAACTGGAGCTATTGGCCCCGCTCGGACATGGCTTTGATGCCCACAATGCCCACAGCATCTGGTTGATCGGTGGAGGAGTAGGGGTCGCCCCTATGCGTTTTGCAGCTGAATTTTTTGGCCAACAGGCCTCTATTGTCTCTTACTTGGGATTTCGTTGTAAGACGCGCATTCATTCACTCGATGCTTTTGCTTCCTGCGGTGAAACAGTGCTCTGTACCGATGACGGTAGCGCAGGATATGCCGGCACTGTGGTTGATGCCATGCGTGAGCGTAATTGTCTGCCCGAGCTTGTGATGGCCTGTGGGCCGCTTCCTATGCTGCGGGCAGTGCAAGATTTCTGCCTAGAAAAAGGTGTTTCCGGACAGCTTTCGCTGGAACAGCGCATGGGCTGTGGCTATGGGGCCTGCCTGACCTGTGCCTGTAAAGTGCACCGTGCGAACGATGTCACGACCTTTGCACGGGTTTGCGCCGACGGACCTGTTTTTGACGTTGAAAAGGTGGTGCTGTGATGAATTTGGGAATTGATCTGTGCGGTGTGGCATTGAAAAGTCCCATTATGCCTGCCTCCGGCACCTTTGGCTTTGGGCGTGACTTTGAGCCGTTTTATGACATTGCATCGCTGGGTGCAGTATGTACCAAGGGCTTGACCCTTGTCGAACGGGCAGGAAACGAACCGCCCCGCATCACCGAAACGCCCTCTGGCATTCTAAACTCCGTCGGGCTTCAAAACCCCGGCATTGACGCTTTTCTCACCCACGAACTTCCATGGCTACTGCACAAAGGCATTCCCATTGTTGCCAACATCGCTGGCTGGTCGGTGGATGATTTTGTGGCGCTGGCCCGCCGTCTCGATGACACCGACGTGGCCCTGCTTGAGGTGAATGTAAGTTGTCCCAACGTCCATGCGTACGGACGCGTGTTTGGCGCGGATGAAAAGAGCATTGCCGAGGTAACATCTGCCGTACGTCACGCGACCACAAAACCGATCATGATCAAGCTTTCGCCTAATGTGTCTGATATTGCCGCCTGCGGCCGCGCTGCAGAAGAAGCCGGTGCCGACGCACTATCACTCATTAACACCCTGACAGGGATCGCCATTGATGTGCATACCCGCCGTCTGGTACTGGCCAACGGTACAGGCGGGCTTTCCGGCCCGGCCATACGACCAATTGCGCTGCACATGTGTCATCAGGTGGCCCATAACGTCTCCATCCCCATCGTCGGGATGGGTGGCATCATGACAGGTGAGGACGTCGCTGCCTTTTTGCTGGCAGGATGCCGTGCCGTGCAGATCGGAACGGCCAATCTTTCCAACCCCATGGCCTGCCCCCGCATTCTTGCGGAACTCGAGGCCTATATGAGACAGCAGCATGTCGAAGATGTAAACGACCTCGTTGGCACGCTGATCACCGATTAATAGGGAGGTTTTTTTATGACAAGAGAAGAGAAAATTCAGCTTTTGACCGACGCTCATGTTTTACAAACAGGCCATTTTCGTTTGACCTCTGGTCGCCATTCCGACCAGTACATGCAGTGTGCCCGTGTGTTTGAACATCCCAACTATTCGGCCAAAATCTGTGCTGATATCGCCGAAGGCTTTTCGGGAGACGGCGTAGAACTGGTCATTGGCCCCGCGATCGGGGGCATCATCATCTCCTATGAGGTGTCCCGGTGCCTAGGTACGCGCAATATTTTTGCCGAGCGGGAGAACGGAGTCATGACACTGCGTCGCGGATTTGCCATTGATCCTGGCACGCGCGTACTGGTTGTTGAGGATACCATTACGACCGGTGGATCAGTGCGAGAGGTCATTGACCTTGTGAACGCATTGGGCGGCGTAGTAATCGGCGTAGGTGCTGTGGTGGATCGTTCGGCCGGAAAAGTCGATTTTGGTGTTCCGCTGCGCGCCGCTGTTTCGATGGCGGTTGTCTCATGGGAGGCGGCTGACTGTCCCCTCTGCCGCGCGGGCAAGCCCATTGTCAAGCCAGGCAGCCGCGCCTTTGAAAAGTAGGAGCCGCGACAACGACGCTCCATGCTTGCTTTTTGATATGAGGCGTCTCGCCTGCTAAGGATCAATTTGATGTCAGAGCTTTCCTTTGACCCGCGCGCATCTGCTGCACATCGCTACCCTGTCGAAATATGGCGTTTCCTCTTGGACTCACTCATGGATGACAGCGAGTATGTCCTGCGCTTTTCCGTTGTGACGCTGCTCGACTACTATATGGACACGACTCATATCGACAAGGTTCTTCCAACGCTGGCTTCGATTAACAGTCACGCTTACTATGTTAAAACAGCCGTCGCATGGGCGCTTTCGGTGTGTTATGCCCGCCTTCCCATTGGCACGCTGGCCTGTCTGTGCAGCGATCAACTGGATGCTTTTATCCGCGACAAAGCATTGCAAAAGATTATGGAGTCGCGCCGCGTGGCTGTCTTTGACAAGCAACGCTTGCGCATCCTGTTTTCTAGGCCAATCGAGTAGGCCATTGGACGTTGACTTGCATGGTAGTCTCATCCATCCCTGTTTGGTCTGATATGCGTTTTCTGTTCGTCGGCTCCAACCTTTTCCCACATGTTTTTTGTATGACATCCGGGTTCCTTCAGGTTCCACCTCGCGCCAAACGTCCTTGCCCTGGGCTAACGCTTTCTGCTACCATATGCGTCGTAATAACCATTCGCCACCACGTGATCGCCCACATGCGGGGTGCACAAGAAGGAGCCACCTTTCCCGTCTGGAAAGATGGCTCCTTCTGTTCTCTTTTTCACATTCATAATTGCTATTCAAGATCTGAAATGATTCGTATGTTCAATCAGAGATTTGTTGGTCATGATTTACGCTTCCAGCCACCGTAACGTCTTCTGGTATGATTGCGCAGAATGGTCATGCCCACATACATGATAACCAAAACCAGCAACAACACCACAATAAATTTAAACCAGAAGGTGCGTGTCATGCTCAACAGCTTCTCCCGCAGCATCAAAATGTGCGAAGCCTCCACCGCCTCGGCGCTGACTACTCCTACACGGCCAATCACCTCATCGGCCAGAATCAGCTTGACTTCGCCCACCAGTTGCCCTTTTTCGATGGGCGCTTCAACATAGTTTGGCAGCATCAGTTCGTATTGAACGCTGGATGACTCGATCGCATCAGGGATGAGCGCGGTAAAGCTGTCAGCGCTCATCAAACGTAGGAAGTCCTTGCCCCAGCACAGTTTAAGCTTGATTTCCTCAAAACTTTTACCTTTTTCGAGTAGCGTCTTCACTCGAAAAGTATCAAAAGCCCACGAGAACAGCCGTGTAGACTCGTAGAAAGCGGCGGTCATGCTGATGTCATTTCCGGCAGCGTCGGCGCCGGTGCAGCCCATTGCCGAAACCAGATAGGTGTATCCGTCTTTTTTTGCCAGAGCCACCATGCTGTTTCCCAGAGTGGATCCTGCAATATAGCTCTCCTTGACACAGGTAATTGCAGGATTGTAAAATTCGCTCGTACCACGCAGAAACTGATTCGTGGTGTTCCAGTCGAGCCGTGCGATGCGCGGAAGCGGTCCGCCGTTGTAGGTTGATACCGAAACCAGTTTGTCAAATCCTTCCAAGCTCATGGCATGCTTGGCGATGATGGCCATATCGTAGGCCGTCGTCGTAGCATCGGGATCCGGAAGGCCGTGGGGGCTGGCAAAGCGGGTGTGCAACGCGCCCAGCTCCTGCGCACGCTGGTTCATCATCTCGACAAAATAGGGAACCGAACCGTCCCCCACTGTATCGGCAATCATCAACGCGGCATCGTTGGCACCCGGCAGCATGACAGCATAGAGCAGCTTGTCCAGCGTCACTGTATCGCCGCGCAACAGACCGCCAAGGCGCAATTTCCCACCCAGAGCAATGCGGCGATTGTACATCTCATCCTGCATGTAGCTTTTCATCTCGCCCGTCTTGGACGCCAGATTTGGCACTTTTTCTAACGCTAGGATCACAGTCATCAGCTGTGCCAGACTGCCGGGTTGCACCGGTGCTTGTGCGTTTTTTTCATAGATGACCATGTTGCTGTCAAGGTTGACCATATAAACCCCTTGTGCCGACGGCTCAAATGAGGGGCGGTAAGTAGCTGCCGCCGCGCACGGGGTGAGACACAGCACTGTAATGATGGTCGCCAATGCTGACGCTAAAAATTTTTTCATGAAAAATCACCCCGAATGTGTTATTATAATCATTATAGCAGAGAACTCTGAGATTTCAAACCATTTAGGAGGAAAAGCAAATGGATGAGACTATCCTCGGATTTGACACCCTGGCTGTACGTGCCGGTTATACCCCTGACATTGAACAGCATGCAGTGGCGGTGCCCCTCTATATGACCAACGCCTACGCTTTTGGAAGTGTCGAGGAGGCGCGTGAACTTTTCGAACTCAAGCGCGAAGGCAATATCTATACTCGTCTGCAAAACCCCACCACTACAGTTTTGGAAAAGCGCGTCGCGGCGCTTGATGGGGGCGCAGCAGCTGTGGCAATGGCGTCCGGACATGGCGTCATGTTTTCGACCTTTCTGAATCTTGCCAAAGCGGGGGACGAAATTGTCTCCTCCATCTGCATTTACGGCGGCGCAATCAACATGATGGGCGTCACGCTGGGCAATCTGGGCATCAAGGTCAACTTTGTGGATCCCGCTAACCTTGCGGCATGGGAAAATGCCGTGACCAACAAAACCCGTGCCTTTTTTGTTGAAGTAGTGGGCAACCCTAACGCCAACGTGTCAGATATTATGGCCATTTCTGCCATTGCTCATCGACATGGCATTCCGATGATTGTAGATTCTACCTTTACGACGCCGGCACTGATCCGGCCTATTGAGTATGGCGCTGACATTGTGATTCATTCGGCTACAAAATTCCTCTGCGGAAACGGAACTGCCATGTGTGGCATCGCCGTCGATTCTGGTCGTTTTGTCTTTGCGGGCAATCCCCGCTTTCCGCAGTATAACAACCCCGATCCCAGCTACCCTGGTGCGATTTTTGACAAAGACTTTGGCAACGTCGGGTTTGCCACTCGCCTTCGCGCGCTCATGCTGCGCGATATTGGCGCTTGTCTGTCGCCCTTCAACGCCTTTTTATGTCTCAACGGCATCGAGACTCTTTCCCTTCGCATGAAGCGCCATAGTGAGAGTGCTCTGGCTGTGGCCGAATATCTCGCGGTGCATCCTGCCGTGGAGTTTGTCAATCATCCCGGTCTGGCAAATAGTCCCTACAAGGCGCTCACCGACCAGTATCTGCCTCGCGGTGTCGGCGGTGTCTT
>JAVVPJ010000003.1:14811-16993 GCA_036655815.1 Oscillospiraceae bacterium | reverse complement strand
ATCAGTCTGGTAGAGGATTGTGTCAGAATATCCAGCACCACCCGTACCTGCATAAAGCGCGGCTGAATGAAGCAGATGACCACGACCAGCGCCAGCAACGCCAGAAGGATGGCATTGCTCGTCAAAAATGATTTGACAGACGTGCGTGTGATGGAAATGCTGCCCTCCATCGATGTGCTGCGAAGACGCCGAACAACGCCAGAAATCAGAATACACGCCCCGATCACAACCATCAGAATGGGCATGTCAAAGATCTTTTTTTGTAAGTTTGGCGCAAATGAACGTTGTACCACCAGGAGCAGTCCTCCAAAAAGTGCGACAACAGCTCCTGCCAGCATGAAGATCTGGGCGAATTTTTTGTACGGAACATGTCTTTCCCGCATTTCGATTGCCTCACTTTCCCGTCGTGATAAACTGTGTCGCCAAGCGCATCACTTCCACCTGATCAAACTGTTCTCGATCCAGAAATCCCGAAACACGCCCCTCGCACATTACCATCACCCGGTCGGACATTCCTAAAAGCTCCGGCATTTCAGAGGAAATCATGATGATGGATTTTCCTTGCGCAATCAGGTCCAGCATGATGGTATAAATTTCATATTTAGCGCCAACATCGATGCCGCGTGTCGGCTCATCCAGAATCAGAATGTCAGGATGGGTCAGCAACCAGCGGGCAATCAAAACCTTCTGCTGATTGCCACCGGAAAGGTTCTGCATCAAGGTATCCAAGGATGGGGTCTTGACGTTGAGCTGCTTGCAGGACTTTTGGGCCGCGTCAGTGCGCTTTTTCTGCTGAAGAACGCCTCTTCTGGCATAGCTGTTCTGGCTGGCAATGACAGTATTGTCCAGCACTGAAAGAATGCCAAACACACCAGTTGCCCGTCTCTCCTCGGTGAGCAAAGCCAGCGAATGCTCTTTGGCGTCCCGCACTGAGCGTGCCATGTAATGTGTTTCGTTTTTCACAATGGTGCCGGACAAAATTTCTCTCAGTCCAAACAGCGCCTCAACCAGCTCGGTGCGCTGTGCGCCAACCAACCCACCAATCCCCAGAAGCTCTCCTCGGTGCAGGTCAAAGCTTACATTCTGAAATGACTTGGATATTGGTGAGCACAACTCCTCCACATGCATCACCACCTCATGACACGGAACGTGGCTTCTGGGTGGGAAACGATGGGTCATATCACGGCCTACCATGCGCTTAATAATCAGGTCTGTGGTCAATTCCCCCGCAGGCCATGTTCCCACCTGCTGTCCGTCACGCATGATGGTCACCTCATCGGCGATGTGCAGAATTTCCTCCATTTTATGAGAGATGTAAATGATGGATCTTCCTTCACGACGCAGCTTGTTGATAATCTTAAACAGATGCTCCGTCTCATTGCCGGTCAGTGATGAGGTCGGCTCGTCCATGATGATGATCTTAGAATTGTAGCTGACCGCCCGCGCAATCTCGACGAGCTGCAACGTCGAGGCCGACAAGGTGCCAGCCAGCACTTCAGGGTTGACATTGAGATCCACCTCTCGGAACAATTCGCGGGTCTTGCGAATCATCTCTTTGCGATCGACTGCGATCCCCTTCATAGGAAAACGACCCAGCCAGATATTTTCCATCACCGGCCGGAATCGAATGGGATGCAATTCCTGATGAATCATCGAAACGCCCAGCATAAGCGCCTGCTTGGAATTGTTGATGATCTGCTTTTTCTGGTCAATCACAATTTCGCCGCTGTCCTCATGGTATATTCCAAAAAGACATTTCATCAGGGTAGACTTGCCCGCGCCGTTCTCCCCCATCAGCGCATGCACACTGCCGGGTCTGACCCTCAGCGTAACATTGTCCAGCGCCTTGACGCCGGGGAATGTCTTAGTGATATTGTTCATCTCCAGCATGTATTCGCTCATTTACGCCATCCTCCTTTGCGCGATGGATGCCGGGCCGTCCCGCAGCGCCCCCAGGACAAAAATCTTCTTTAGGCAATCGCAAATTTTCACAGATTGGATACAGGAAAGTGAATCAAAGGCGAGGAACCCCAATCCACTGCATTTGAGTTCCCCACCCTCGTCCTCCCTCTTGTTTGAATGGGCGTTTGTTAGGACTTTCTAACGTTGCATAAAATCCTTGTAGTTCTCTGCAGTGACCATCACGTAGGGAACCCAAACATACTTGCCATCTGTCACGTCG
>JAVVPJ010000003.1:0-14801 GCA_036655815.1 Oscillospiraceae bacterium | reverse complement strand
TGGTAGCCTTTCCCTGATTTTCCGCATCATTGAGGACAGTGCCCAGCAGTTCGCCCTTACTCATTGACTCCAGCGCGGGAGCTGTGGCGTCAACACCCACCACCGGAATATACTTGGCGGGGTCTCCCCCGTTATAACCCTCGGCTTTGAGGGCTTCCAGCGCGCCCAATGCCATATCATCGTTGTTGGACAAGACAGCCTCAATCTTATCTATGCCGGTCGACGCGATAAAGCCCTTCATCTTGTCTGTTGCCTGAACCTTGTCCCAATTGGCGGTGTCCGCGCCCAGCTTCTCCACGCCAAACCCAGCTGTTTCCAGCGCCTTGATGGCGTATTCTGTGCGCAGTGTGGCGTCCTGATGTCCCTGCTCTCCTTGGAGCATGATATACTGAATTTTGCCATCTCCATTTCTGTCGGCCTTAGGATTTGCCTTAAAATAGTCGGCAATGATCTGTCCTGACATTGTGCCGGATTCCTCGGCCTTGGCGCCGACATACCAGACCTTGTCATAGCTCTGCATCACTGCCGCCTCCGGCTCTCGATTCAGGAACACAATTGGAAGTCCCTCAGACTTAGCCTTCTCAACCAGCGGTCCGGCGGCTGTACGATCTACTGGGTTGATCGCAAGGGCGTTGACGCCTTTGGTAATATAGGTATCAACCTGGTCATTCTGGGTTGGCTGTTTATTTTGAGAATCCACTACCTCAAGTGTCGCGCCCAGCTTCTTGGCCGCTTCGTTCATATTATTGCGAACACCCGTCATAAAGGTATCATCAAACTTATAAACGCAAGAACCGACCAATACATCAACGGCAATGGTGCTGGAAGCCGGAGCCATGCTGGGAGCGGGTGTCGTGCTGGAAACGGGAGTTTTCTTTGATGTGCAGCCAGCCAATGAGCCTGCTGCCATTAGGATTGCCAGTGCTAAAGAAAGTTTCTTCATTTTTTCTCCTTCTAATCGGTGTGTGTTCGATTTCCAAAATGTTCTGACTGTGTCAATAGGCTTGTCTACCTTTCTTATTATAAACAGAATAAAGCGAAAAAATGATAGAAAAAACGTCTGTATTCCATCAAATAGCTTTGATGATTGCATTTTATTTGTCATATTATATCCATAATTGTAATGAGCCAACAAATCTCCTGTCTCATTCGCGTTGAGTTTTCCTTGCCATTGCTGCACATCCTATTCTATAATCGTGACAGCTTCACAGTCACCCATCCTACACGACGCAAGGAGGAAATTCGGTTTGAACAACACCCAGATTTCTGCCCACCTGACTGCGGGGGAATACGATGCCCGCCTAATCACACTCTATGGCACACCATCACTGGAGGATACCCGCCAACGTTGTCTTGACGCCCTCCAACAGTTCGTCGTTCGTTTTGGCGAACGGGAAGGCATTATGATTTTGTCGGCACCCGGTCGCATCGAAGTGGGGGGCAATCACACTGACCACAATGGAGGACGTGTCATAGCCGCTGCGATCAACTTGGACATTCTCGCCGTGGCTGCCCCCTCAGATGATGGCATGGCACGATTATGGTCGCAAGATTTTGGCAGTGACGTGGTTGATCTCTCGATTCTCACGCCCCAATCCGACGAAACCGGAACCTCTCGCGCGCTGCTGCGCGGCGTGGCGAGTGCATTGCGCGAGCGTGGCTATCCCATCGGCGGATGGGTGGCATATACCATCTCTCAGGTTCCAAAAGGCTCAGGATTGTCATCCAGCGCCGCCTTTGAAATATTGCTGTGCAATCTGTTTTCACATCTTTATGGACAAGGCCGTCTCGGAGCCGTAGAAGCAGCTTTGATCAGTCAACGGGCTGAAAACGTCTTTTTTGGAAAGCCTTGCGGCCTTGAGGATCAAATTGCCTCATCGGTTGGTGGCTTTGTGTCCATCGATTTTTTTGACCCGGCGCATCCACGGGTTGCACCCCTGCAATTTGACCTTGCCTTTTCAGGTCATGCCCTCTGCTTTGTTGATACCAAAGGAAGCCATCACAATTTGACCGACGACTATGCTGCCATTCCCATCGAAATGAAGGCCGTTGCGGAGGTGTTGGGTGCTGACATGCTGGCCCATGTTTCGGGAGGAATCGAAATGCTCATGGCACGCGCCGTTGAAGTGCGACAACGATGCGGTGACCGAGCTTTTCTGCGTGCACTGCATTTCTATGATGACAGCCATCGCGCCGCATTGCAGGCAGATGCGCTGCAATGCGGAAACTTTTCTGAATTTTTACGGCTTGTCACCGAGTCCGGACGCTCGTCATGGATGCTGCTTCAAAATATCTATGCGCCCTCTTCCCCGTCGGAGCAGGGACTTGCGGTTGCGCTGGCACTGACCAAACGCTTTCTGGCCGGGCAAGGGGCCTGCCGCGTGCAGGGTGGAGGATTTGCGGGTACGATGCAAGCCTACGTTCCGTTAGAACGCCTGGCATCCTATCGCACCATGATTGAGGGTGTGTTTGGTGTTGATTCCTGTCATGTACTGCACATTCGGGCCCATGGCGGCACACGGGTACTGTGATGAAACGAGAGCACGCTGCCCCTGCACTTCATAATGTCACGAGGGCATTGTACCTGCAACATGTTAATCCAGCAAAAAAGCTGATGGCGCCACAAGGACGCCATCAGCTTTAAAATGTGCTCTTCTATCATACAACAAAACGAACGCGCATCTGAACAGGAATCAGGATCGCCCGTTCGGAACTAGCCAGATTGGCTTCGTTCTCTGTTGCCAGAGCTTCGTGTCGTGCAAGGGCCATAGTGACCACAGAATTTCGTCAAATTCTCAGCAAATTCTTCTTCCATTCACGCTTCAATTGATCAAGCGCGATAGAGTGTTTCTCCTCTCACCACTGTTTCTGTCACCGTAAGGGCACGCAAATCTTCAACGCGCATCGCGGTGGGATCTGCATCCAGAAGGACAAAATCGGCGTGCTTCCCCGCACGGATGCTTCCCTTCTTTTCTTCCTCAAAGCACTGCCATGCCGCATGCAACGTCACGCAACGCAGTGCCTCCTGCACCGTCACCCGTTCGGCCTCTCCCATGGAAACCCCACCCCGTGAGAGGCGGTTGACCGCACACCACACAGCATCAATGGGATCGGGTGGCAGCACCGGCGTGTCCAGATGCAACGTGGCGGGCAGTCCCAATCCCAATGCGGTATGAACCGGGCTGATGCTGTTAGCGCGTGTGCCAAGGTTCTTTCGATGGGTATCACCCCAGTACCAAGTATGCGACACAAAGAATGAGGGTATCATGCCAAGCGATCCCATGCGCTCAAGTTGATCAGCCCTCACCGTCTGGGCATGAATCATCACCGGGCGCAGCCGCACGACATCAAATCGGCGTGCAGCACGTTCCATCGCAACGAGCAATTGTTCTGCCGCCGCATCTCCGTTGCAATGCACCAGAAGCTGTACCCCTTCAGAGCAGGCCGTCTCGACCAGTGCTTGAAGTGCTTCGTCACTGTGAATGGGATAGCCCCGCTCGTCGCTTCCCTCGTAGGGGCAGGTCAACCACGCGGTTTTTCCTTGTGGCGAGCCATCTAAGAACAGCTTGTAACCCCCCAGCCGCAAGTGGTTGCAGGTTTGGTGATATTCCGGATGCTCGCGGTAGATCGTGGCATGCTGTGCAAGGTCTACATAGCCTATCACGTCAATCAAAAGCTTTTCCTGACGTGACATGCTCTCCAGCAGCGACCACTCCCCGGGACACACCAGTCCCTCCTGAGCGGTTGCGATGCCATGGCGAAGCAGTTCCTTCTGCGCCCACAGAAGGTTCTCCTCCTGTCGATCGGTTGCGGGGGCGGGCATACGGGCCGAAGCATCAAAAAAAGCGCGTTCCTCAAGATAACCCGAAGGTGTGCCATCCTCTTCGCGCCCGATGTGTCCCCCCGCGCAATCAGCAGTATTGGAAGTAAGATTTAAAAAGTGCAAAGCTGCCGTGCTAGCTACTCCCATATGCCCCGAGGCATGGGTGATCAGCACTGGATTGTCCGGTAGCGCCGTGTCAAGCAGATGCCGATCGGGATGAAGTCCATCGGTCATCAGATTGTGGTCATACCCAAATCCGATGACCCATGCGCCGGGCGAGATTTGTTCTCTTTGCGCAAATTCTTGCAATCTCTGGACAATCCCTTCCCTGCTGTTGATCCCTGAAAGAGATGCCAGTGAACGCGTGGCGGCCAGCGCAGTCAGATGCCCATGTGCATCCAGAAATGCCGGCATCAGCGTCCGCCCGTCAAGGTCGATCAGACGCGCGTCGCTGTCGGCTCGTGCCCGCACCGTTTCAAGCGTACCCACGGCCCGAATGATGCCGTCCGCTTCTAGCAGTGCTTGGGCACGCTCCTGCTTTTCCATGGTCAAGATGTTTCCATTGTAATAAATCGTCTGGCACATCGATGTTCCTCCCACAAATGGTGCGGGAACCGCTGGTTCTTACAAAAGCGGCGTAGCCGTTGTTCATCTGCCGCAGCATACATTTGATCAGTGATTCCCAAACTATTTTCCCCCTCAAAGTATCGTCCAGTGAGGGGCCGGTATGTGCTTCTTTGCATTGTAAATTATTTACTTTTCCAAACCGACGGAGCAAACAGCGTGAGAATCGGGAAAATTTCGAGCCGTCCCAACAGCATGTTCGCAGTGAGTGTCAGTTTTGACAGCGACGAGAACGCAGAGAAATTTCCCGTCGGCCCCACGACACCCAACCCCGGCCCGACGTTATTGAGACACGCCGCCATAGCGGTAAAGTTCGTTGTAAAATCAAAACCATCAAGTGAAATGATGAGTACCGTCACACACGCAATGGCCATAAGTGTGGCAAAAAAAACATGTACGCCATCGATGGTATCGGAATCAATTGTCTTCCCCTCGAATTTGACAATTCCCACCGACCGGGGGTGTAGCATACGCCCAATGCTTTTCTTGACTGCGCGGTACAGGATGACCAAACGTGCAGCCTTGATTCCTCCGCCTGTGGAACCGGCACAGGCGCCACAAAACATGAGCAACACCAAAATTGCGCGTGACAGCTCAGGCCATTGATCAAAATCAGCGGTAGCATAGCCTGTTGTGGTAATAATAGACGCCACTTGAAAAAAAGCATAGCGAAAAGACGCGGTAATGCTCTGATACAGGGGACGAATGTTGACCGTAATCGCCATCACCGACGCCGCAATGATTCCCAGATAGCAACGCAGCTCCTCGTTGCGTAGCACCTGTTTTACATCTCCCAATAGCAGGATATAGTAAAGGTTAAAGTTAATGCCAAACAGAATCATAAAAACGCCGATAATGCCGTCGATATAAGCGCTGTTGTAATAGGCAATGCTGTTGTTTTTGATGCCAAATCCACCGGTTCCTGCTGTTCCAAACGAGTGAACAATGCTGTCAAAAAGAGGCATACCGCCCAGAAGCAACAACCCAATCTCAATCAGTGTCATGATAAAATAAATTCCATAGAGCAATTTGGCCGTCTTTTGCAACCGAGGAACCAGTTTGCCGACCGTTGGCCCTGGAACTTCAGCGCGCATGAGATGCATGGATCGATCTCCTGCCAATGGCAGGACCGACAGGATGAAGACCAGCACACCCATGCCTCCAATCCAATGCGTAAAACTGCGCCAAAACAATAGTCCCTGACTCATGCCCTCTACCGCTGTCAAGATGCTGGCGCCCGTTGTTGTAAAACCGGACACCGTTTCGAACAGGGCATCGATGTAAGATGGAATCTCCCCGCTCCAATAGAAGGGCAGTGCCCCCACAGCACTCATAGCAATCCACGAAAGTGCCACCACCACAAAACCGTCTCGTGCGTAAATCACACCATTGCGTGGTCTTTTGAAGCTCAACAGTACGCCTGCCAGCAGCGAAAGCACGATAGTTTTCATAAAATCGATCGCGCATGCTTCCCCATAGCCCAACGCTACAGCGCAAGGCAGTGCCATGAGTGCAGCCTCCACCCGCAATAAATAGCCCAGAATGTAGAGAACCATCTTGATGTTCATTCGCTGCCTCCGGCAGGCGTCCGAGCGCCTTTGTCTTGTAGAATATCACTTAAATCACGCAAGCCCCCGCTGGTCGTCACCACTACAACACGATCGTCCGTCTCAATGCAGTCATCCCCACCCGGAATGATGACCTTCATCCCCCGCGTAATGCAGGCGATAAGCAGATTCGGCTTGAGTGCAAGCTCCTTGAGAGGAATTTTCCGAAATTGAAACTCATCCCTCACATGGAATTCCAGCGCCTCGGCCCGCCCTCCGACAATCTTGTGCAACGTTTCAACATTGGAGCCCAACGAATTTTGCATGGCACGCACATAGGTCAAAATACGGCTGGCCGTGATATCCTTTGGGGAAATAATGCTGTCAAGCCCTGCCCCGCTAATCATGCCGATCAACGCCGTGCGGCTGACTTTGGTGATGATCTTTCCGACGCCGCGTGTGGCCGCATACATTGACAGAATGATATTCTCTTCGTCGAAGCCAGTGAGCGAAACCATCGCGCCGACATGATCAATGCCCTCCTCGCACAGCAGCTCCGCGTCGGTGCCATCCCCCTGAATAATGGCAGCCCTTGGAATCAGTTCACACAACATCTCACAACGCTCGCTGTTCTGCTCGATGATTTTAACACCAATGCCAGCCTCAATGAGACGACGAGCCAGATAATAGGCAATGCGTCCGCCACCGACCAGAATCACGTCACGCACCTGTGGACGTAGGACGCCAAGGATGCGAAAAAAGCGTTCAACCTCTCCTACCGGAGCGGTGACGCTCATCTTGTCCCCGGCGTGCAGCGTAAAATCTCCATCCGGAATACAGACCTCATCGCCGCGTCGTACCGCGCAGATGAGCACTTTGACCTGATATTTTTGATAAAGCTCTACGAGCGGCATGCCATCAAGCACAGAATCAGGGGACAGCGTCAATTCGACCAATTCAACCCGCCCACGAGAAAAGCTTTCAATCTTGGCGGCCGTTGGGAAACGCAGCATCCGAAAGATCTCGCTCGCGGCTGCGCGCTCGGGATTGATTGACATGGAAAGCCCCAGATCCTCCTGCATAAACACCAATTGTTCAGCGTATTCTGGATTGCGTACCCGCGCAATGGTGTGTTTTGCGCCCAATTTTTTGGCGATCAAGCAACACAGAATATTGATTTCATCTGCACTTGTCGCCGCAATTAACAGATCTGCTTTTGGTACCCCCGCCTCAACCTGTACCATATAACTGGCACCATTTCCCTGAATTCCCATAACATCGAGCATGCTGGTTGAATCGTCAATGGCTTTTCGGTTGGAGTCGATCACAACGACGTCGTGCCCCTCCCGAGAAAGTTGCTCTGTCAGCGTATGCCCGACCTTTCCATCCCCCACCACTACCACTCTCATGGGTGCGGTTCCTCCTTATTGCGTTTCACGTATAGTAATACTATTGTAACATTTCCATGCATATGATTCAACCAATTGTCGTCTTTTTCCCCATTCTCTTAGCGAAGCTCCAGAGGTTTGGCACAACGATAGCCGGTAACAACCATTTTGGCAACCAGCACGCTCGTCTGCTCCGTAACATCTATATCGTAATAGCAGGTACGATGGTTTTGGGTTATACGCCTCGCCCGTGCCGTCAGACGCCCATCCGACACGCCCTTGAAATAGCTCATGGAACTGGAAAGTGTTACAATCCACTCGCCGCTTCCATTGGCAGCCACTGCAAATGCAAAATCGGCCAGCGTAGCGATGACACCCCCCTGCACTGTTCCCGCCGCGTTGAGATGTTCTGGCAAGATGGTGATTCCAATCACTGATTTCCCATCGTCATAAGCTTCTATTTCGCAGCCAATGCCTGTGGCAAAGCGGTCATTTTGAAATAATTCTTTTATTTTTTCTAGTTCCGGCATATTTTTTCTCTCCTCTTGGAACCTACTGTTTGGATTTTCTCAGCCAAAGGTCGAATTGTGTGGTTTCCTTTGTTTTTCCATCATAGCGCGTTTGAAAGAGCATTGCAAGGCGTGGGTTTTCCTGCTATGCTAAAGGAACGAAAAGATGGGCAGCGTCGATACCGTGTGGTGATCTCAAAAGCGCAGTACAAAGCAAGCGTCTGTGAAATCCCCGGTAGGCGATCAAGAGAACCTTTTGCAGCCAATCCAAATCTAAGCTGTAGAGGCATCTTCCCCAACCTCTTGATCCAAGGATCCTCCCCCCGAGGGGAACCATTGGCTACTCTATCATACAAGGAAGTGTCAGGATATGTCGCCCTCTCGCATCGTCCATCCCTTGTCACCCCTCTATGATCTCCACTCCCGTGTGCTGATTCTTGGCACAATGCCCTCTCCAAAATCGCGGGAGGCTGGTTTTTATTATTCCCATCCGCGGAATCGCTTCTGGCCAACGCTGTCTGCCTGTTTCGACGTGCCGACGCCCACCGCCATTGAGGAGCGGCGCACACTGGCGCTGTCTCACGGCGTAGCGCTTTGGGATGTGTTGGAAAGCTGCATGATCTCAGGCGCATCGGATCAAAGCATTGTCCATCCTGTTCCCAACAACATTGTCTGGCTGTTGTCCAGAGCCCCCATTCGCGCGATTTTTACAACGGGGCAAACCGCAGAAAGATTGTACCGCAGGCTGTGCCAGCCTGCTACCGGTTTGGAGTCGTTCGTGCTTCCCTCAAGCAGCCCCGCCAACTGTGCCATCTCGTTTGATAATTTAGTTAACTCATATCGTAAGATTTTGCTCTTCCTGTAAAGGGAACAATTTCAAATTCCCATTTGCATTGCCAAAATGTAAAACAGGGACTGTAGAGAAATGATCCGTCATCATTTTTCTACAGTCCCTGTCACTTAATGATCTGATGGAGCCGCTTGAAACTGCCCTGCAAGAATTAAGCTTCAAATTCACGCATGGAAAAAATAATCGAGCGATATTTCTCAATCAGTGCCTCATCGCCCATTGGTAGGTCCGCTCTGATCTCTATGGCATAAAAGTCCTTATCCAATTTGTCATTGCACATATAAAAGCGCAGCGCATGATTTTTGGAGCCTTCGTCCACAAACTCCATGTAAAAAGCACGCCATCCTTTCAGCGCAATACCGCTCCAGTCTATCGCCAGTTGATAGCCAAAGTCATCAACAATGTTGCCGCGCAGTCCCTTATGATAATCATCCGTCGTAAAGAACTTTGCAATCATTTGTTCCTGAATCTCGGTAGGATTTTCGGTCTTGTAGTAGGCTGCCAGATCAGCCGGTGCTGTTTGCACCCGAACAATCGCTTGTGTTTTTTTGGTCTTGGCATCAAAGATCGTAAAGTTGGCATCAAATTCCGTGTCTTGCGCCCAGTCCGAATCGATGCCGTCCGGCATGCTCAAGCCAAAGGCCTGCTTACTGCCCGAGTTGGCACGCGGTTCATACATCATGGTAAAAACGGCATCCTCAATGGGGGTGAACATAAACTGCTTGTTATCCTGTACCGGTTTTTGGGTAAAATCTCCATTTCCAGCCGAGGACGTACCACATCCCGACAGCAACATAGCGACAACCAGCAACGCCGCAAGAGGCTTTCTCATGGTTTCAGTCTCCAATCGTGATTTTCAACTTCTGGGAACGGTGAGTCCTCTCGGAGAGACTCATTTCTTTTCATTATACGACATTCTACCCCCGTAGGACAACATTATTTTTTGCAGCTTATGTGAAGAATTCAAGAACACATCTTTTCTCACAAAAAAGTCTCATCTCCGCGCATAGAATTCTTGAGTCGCTCAAAAAAGCTTTTTCGTTTATCATAGTTTTTCTCGCCTAGCGTCGCCTCAAAGTCGCGCAGTGCTTGCTTCTGCTTATTGCTCAACGCCTGCGGCACCTCAACCCCCACGCGCACGAACTGGTCGCCTTTGCCACGTCCATTGATGTAAGATATGCCGCGTCCCTTGAGACGAAACACCGTGCCGGCTTGTGTCCCCTCTGGAATGGTATATTTCACCTTGCCCTCCAGCGTGGGAACCGTAATTTCAGCCCCAAGCGTCGCCTGCATAAATGTGAGCGGAATATCACACCAGACGTCGAATCCATCTCGCTCAAAGACCGGATCTGGCCTCACTGAAACAGTCACATTCGCGTCGCCTGCCGGGCCACCGTTCATCCCGGAATCGCCCTGCGAGCGCATCGTAAATGTCTGTCCGTCGTCGATTCCTGCCGGCACTGTGACGGTCAACTTCCGCTGGCGGCGCACGCGTCCCTGCCCGTTGCATGTGCCGCAAGGGGATTTAATGATTTTTCCCTTGCCTCCGCAATTGGAGCAGGTCCGTGTCGTCTGCATCATGCCCAGAATTGTGCGTTCAGCAGCGCGGACCTGGCCCGAGCCGCCACAGGTCTGGCAGGTTTCCGAATGACTGCCCTTCTGCGCACCCGACCCGTTGCATTCGACACAGGTTTCCATGTGTGTCAGGGTAATGTCCTTTTTGCAGCCCAGCGCGGCCTCAGAAAAATCCAAGGTCAGGCGGCAGGACGTATCCTGTCCACGCATTGGCCCATTGGGATTGCGTGCGCGGGTGGATCCGCCAAATCCCCCGAAGAAGCTTCCAAACAGATCATCCAGATCAACGCCTTCAAAGCCGCCATAGCTCCCGCCTCCTGCGCCGTAGGACGGATCAACGCCCGCGTGGCCGAACTGGTCATAACGCGCGCGTTTTTCCTTATCGGAGAGCACCCCGTAGGCTTCTCCAATCTCTTTGAATTTTGCCTCCGCCGTCTTATCTCCGGGGTTCATATCAGGGTGATATTGCTTGGCCAGCTTGCGGTAAGCCTTTTTAATTTCATCCTCCGAGGCTCCCTTGGAAAGCCCTAGAATTTCATAATAGTCCCGTTTCTCCGACAAATCGCATCATCCTATCTCTCGAGTATCGGCAACGTCCTCCTGACAGGACCAGTGGTCCGCCAAGCCAAATGCGTTTCATCAGAAGCGCCCCCTCCCAGACACCCATGGTCAGTCGAAGATGGCACTCGCGCCTTGAAACATCACGTTCTAGCTTAGTGAACCACTAGGGGCGTGCCGCATCATGCCGCTTTGGCACACCGCGCCACGCCCGCACCCGTCCTTGGGACGGCTATGTGTTGCGTTTCTTATTCTGCTTCCTTGAAATCGGCGTCCACAAAATCAGGATTGCCGCTTCCACCCTGTGACTCATTGTTGTTCGGATGCTCATCATTGGGATTTTCCTGTCCCTGCTGCTGTGCGGCCTGTTTGTAGATCTTCTCGGAAATCTCTGCAAACTTCTTCTGCACCGACTCCTGGCCCGCCTTGATCAGACTGTAATCGGTGCCTTTGAGGGCTTCCTTCAGGGCGTCAATCTTGCGTTGCAGGTCAGCCTTTTCTGCTGCGTCAAGTTTGTCTCCCATTTCGCTGATGGCCTGCTCGGTCTGATAGACCGTTTGGTCAGCCGTGTTGCGGGTGTCTGCCTCGTCGCGGCGCTGCTTGTCAGCGGAAGCGAACTGTTCAGCATCCTTGACAGCCTTCTCCACCTCGTCCTTGGACATGTTTGTTGATGAGGTGATGGTGATATTCTGCTCCTTGCCGGTGCCCTTATCCTTGGCGTAGACATGCACAATTCCATTGGCGTCGATGTCAAATGTCACCTCAATTTGAGGGGTTCCACGGCGGGCAGGCAGAATTCCGTCGAGCATAAAGCGACCCAGTGACTTGTTGTCAGATGCCATTTCACGCTCTCCCTGAAGGACGTGCACCTCAACTGAGGGTTGATTGTCAGCGGCTGTGGAGAACACTTGGCTCTTCTTCGTCGGAATGGTGGTATTTCGCTCGATCACGCGGGTAAACACACCGCCCATCGTCTCAATTCCCAGAGAAAGTGGGGTCACATCCAGAAGCAGCAGTCCCTTGACATCGCCGCCCAGTACGCCGCCCTGAATGGCCGCGCCAACCGCCACGCACTCGTCGGGGTTAATGCCCTTAAACGGCTCTTTTCCCATAAAGTTTTTGACAGCATCCACAACAGCGGGCACTCTGGTCGAACCACCCACCAGCAACACCTTGTCAATCTGTGAGGGATTCAGGCCGGCGTCACCCATCGCCTGACGCAGGGGCGCCATGGTTGCCTGCACGAGATCGTCGGTCAGCTCATTAAACTTGGCGCGGGAGATGGTCATATCCAGATGCTTGGGGCCGTTGGCGTCGGCTGTGATGAAGGGAAGGTTCACCTGCACGGTAGTCATTCCGGACAGTTCTACCTTGGCTTTCTCTGCGGCCTCTTTGAGGCGCTGAATGGCCATTTTGTCTCCCATCAGATCAACACCGGTCTCCTTCTTGAATTCTGAGACCATGTATTTCATCACACGCTCATCGAAGTCGTCTCCACCCAGCTTGTTGTTTCCAGCTGTGGCAAGGACCTCTTGCACTCCGTCACCCATTTCAATGATCGAAACGTCGAAAGTCCCGCCGCCCAGATCATAGACCATGATCTTCTGGTCGTTTTCCTTATCGATTCCGTAGGCCAGCGCCGCAGCCGTCGGCTCATTGATGATGCGTTTCACCTCTAGTCCAGCGATGCGACCGGCGTCCTTGGTGGCCTGACGCTGCGCATCAGTAAAATAGGCCGGCACAGTAATGACCGCTTCGGTCACAGTCTGACCCAGATAGGCTTCGGCGTCTACCTTGAGCTTTTGAAGTACCATAGCGGAAATTTCCTGTGGTGTAAACTTTTTCCCATCAATATTCACGCTGTAGTTTGTGCCCATTTGACGTTTGATGGAAGACACTGTACGATCCGGGTTGGTGATCGCCTGCCTTTTCGCAACCTGGCCTACCATGCGCTCTCCCGTTTTAGAGAACGCCACGACCGAGGGAGTAGTGCGAGCTCCTTCGGCGTTGGCGATCACAACAGACTCTCCGCCTTCCATAACTGCTACGCAGGAGTTTGTGGTTCCAAGATCAATGCCAATAATTTTTCCCATAATATAATCCTCCCAATATCAGATGAAGTTTTAATATTTAAACAACAAACGTATGTCGGTTGCTGTCATCGTCAATTCGCGACCTTGACCATCGCGCAGCGCAACACGCGCTCTCCCAACCGGTATCCCTTCTGGAATGTCTCGACCACCGTGGCTTCTTTGACCGCTTCGTCCTCTATATGCATCACAGCGTTATGCTGTGATGGATCGAATGGATCGCCCACCTTCCCAAACGCCTGAACGCCCAGCTTGTCAAATGCTTCTGTCAATGACTTATATGTCATCTCGGTGCCTTTTTTGTACTCAGCATCGGTGCAGGGAGCCGCCAAAGCCCGTTCAAAGTTGTCGGCAACTGCCAAGAACTCACCCACAGCCGCCGCCATTGCGTCGGGATAAATCGATTCGCGTTCGCGGGCCGTGCGACGACGGAAATTATCATATTCAGCAGCCAAACGCAGATATTTGTCATTGAGTGTAGCATAATCGCTCTGGAGTGTTTCCAGCTCGGTCGGTTGCGCTGCTTCTTTTTTGTCGGCCTTTTTATCGGCCTTTTTGTTGGCCTTTGAATCGTTCTGTTCAGGTTCCTTCGTAGGCTCTTCCTGAGCTGACTGTGTCATCGATTCTAACTCTGGCTCGATTATTTTGTTATCTGACATCGGGCATGTTCTCCTCACTTAACTTATCGTTCTGTATAGGTATCGCTTAAAAGTTTTCCTAGCGTTTGTGCAAAATATTCAAGATGTGGCAACAGCCGTGCATAGTCCATACGCACTGGGCCTATCACCCCGATGGCACCCACTGCCGAATCTCCAATATGATAGCGGGCGATGAGCACCGAGCTGTCTGCCAACTCGACCGCCGCCGCTTCACGGCCGATCATGACGCTGGTTGGATTCTCATTCTGCAACACCAAACGCAACATCTCATGCCTTTTTTCTATAAAGCTCAAAAGGTCATAGGCCATGGAAGACAGCTCTTCATATTCCAGCAGATTAGTGGTCCCCTTGGTGAAGTACTGCCCATTGTTGATTTCTCTGACCAGCTCATAGACCGATGCCAGCACCGGTACAAACACCCGCGCATATTCTCCCAGCGAAACGTTCACGGCGCTGATGTAGGAGGACGTGATTTCATCAAGACTGTGCCCCTGTAAGCGAGAATTGACAAACTTAACGAAAAAATCCACAATAGCGTCATTGACATCAAAATCGACACGGCAAACCTTGTTTTTGATCACACCTGACGAGACAATGAGCAAGATCACCACGGTGCGAGGTCCAGCAGGGATAATCTCAATGCGCCGCACCGTTACTGTTGTGGGAATCATTGTGGTAGAGATCGTGGCCAGTCGCGTCAGTCCGGCCAGCGATGTCGCTGCATCCTCCAGAAGTTGATCGGGGTCCGCGTTTCGGACATTAAAGAGCGCGTCGATCTCAGCACGTTCCCGCATGGTCAGGGGCTGTGCATGCATGAGTTGGTCAATGTAGATTCGATAGCCATGGTGAGTGGGAATGCGTCCAGCCGAAGCGTGAGGCTGTTCGAGCAGTCCGGCCTCCTCAAGCGCAGCCATATCGTTTCGGATGGTAGCCGATGAAACGCTGTTGTTCATGATCTGCGCAACATATTTGGAGCCGACCGGCTCGCCACTCTGAATATAGCGTTCCACCACCACTGACAAAATCAACATTTTGCGGCCATCAAGTGTCGTGTCGGTCACCCCCTTCGCACTGTTATGATTTTTAAGGGTTGTTAGCACTCTGCTGTATCGAGTGCTAACTGTACATAATTTATCACGCTGTACCTCCGATGTCAAGTGGTTTCACAGAAACTTTAC
>JAVVPJ010000002.1:0-17167 GCA_036655815.1 Oscillospiraceae bacterium | reverse complement strand
GGCAACGGCAGCACTCTGGGCGGTAAAGCGTACATACTGATTGGGATAGAGATATGGTAGCAAAGAACTGGTGAGCTGTACGCGCAATGTTTTGCTCAGAACCAGTGCATATTCACTGCCTGAGACATTCTCAAAGATGTTGGCGGTATAGTTTCCATCACCCCCCGTCAGGGGAAAAGCATCAGTGCAATCCTTTTGCAGGCAGTATGTATAGGTGACGGCGTTGGGACCGGTGAGCTGCAACTTGACTTTGGAATTGGAACCGGAATACTTCACCATAATGTAGCCCTCAGCGCAGTTGGAGAAATCGATGGTGGCACCCGAACCGCTTTTCGACATGGTATCAGGGGCGGTTGCGACGCGCACTGTCAGCTGTGTCGCACGGGTAGCAACGACGGGAGAGGGGGCGGCAGCACCGGTGGTGGGGGATACTGTCGGATCAAACGAGGCTGTCGCTTCGGCATTCTCTTGCTGACTCGAGGCAGGTTCAGAGGAATCGAGTGGTGCAGGGGCATCTAAAGATGCAGTATCAGATGGCGCAAGCGTTTCCGTGTCGGACGAGACGGAAACAAACATCGAATTGGCTGAAACCGCTGCGGACGGGTGAGGGAGCGCGGCAGTAGAGGATGAATCAGTGACATGCGCACAGCCTGTGATCATCATCGAGATGCCAAACATGAGGCAGTACAATGATGTCTTATAAAATATGGAATACGATGGGCGATGGGCAAGCATGGGGATTTTTCCTCCTTTACCGTGCTTTAAGAAATGCCTCAAATGGCTGCAAAGTCCAGCGGAGAGCACTCAATTAGTCGTGCTGTTACCACAATACGGTTGCGATTGGTGCCAATGGGGTCGCAGGAAACCAGACTCACCATCGGTTCGTCGTGGCAATAGGTCAGGCTCCAATCATCTCCCGGCCGAATTTCAGTAGCAATATACTCATAGACATATTCCATGCCGCAATAGCGCAGATAGATGCGGTCCCCTGTCGTCATGGTGTCGATGTGGTAAAATTCTTTTCCAAAAATATCACGGTGTGCCATGAGGGTGACATTGGCGTTGGCGCCAGTGCCAGGAAGAGGGGAATTGTTGAGCAGAAGGACACTTTGATCCATCTGCGGGGCTGTGTCACTGCTGGCAAAAAAGGTCGCAAGATCCTTAGACGAGAGGGTGCCATCCAGTAACTTGCTGCGCGTCTGCTCGGAAAATTCCCCAACGACGTCGGCGTTCAAAGCAAGGCGAGGAACCTCCAGCACCATGGCACTGTTGCGGTAGTCAATGCGTTCCTGCGTGACAAACATCCGGTCGGTCGGGTATACGGTGGGTTCTGGCTGGATTGACGAGGCGGGCGGCATTTCCTGAGAGGATGACACAGGCGGCTCCGACAAGGCTTCGGACAACGCCGGTTTCGACGATGGGGTGCCCACTCTCGCACAGCCCGCCAAAATGGCCCAGGACACCAACAGAATCGATAACACAGTCAAAAAACGATCAGACATCAAGCAACCTCCAGATCAAGAGAAAATTTTGTCCGATTCCATTATAGTCGCTGAATTGACAAAAATCAAAGCAAATGCAAACACTTTTAAAACTTTGATTAGGAGCCATGAAAAAACTTCATTCTTATGATATAATATCTCTATATTGCAGATTCTTGATATGCGTTCTTTCTGTGCTAGCGCTGTATGGTCAGATGCAAATTCACTGGAAGAGGGTGGCGCGATGACGGACCAGAAAAACCGTGAGTTTCCGCCGGCATCCATCAAGATGCTGGGTGGCTTTGAAATGACGATTGAGGGGCATACCATCAGTGATACAGTCGGACGGACCTACCGGCTTTGGAATCTGTTGGAATATCTTATTGCCAACCGGAACAAATTCATCTCGCAAGAAGAACTGATTGTGGCGCTCTGGCCAGAGGATAACAGCGACAATCCTACCAATGCACTTAAAAATTTAATCTATCGCATTCGTACTACGCTCACGAGCGCAGGAATCTCCTGCGCCAAGGAAATGATCGTTTATCACACGGGGGCTTATCACTGGAACAATATGATCGTTTGCGATGTGGATCATGAGCGGTTTGACCACCTCGCCCAACAGGCGCAGGACTGCCATTTGTCATCCACACAGCGCATCAATATCGGGCTTGAGGCGCTGGCACTCTATCGTGGGGATTTTTTGCCATTGTCGGCCTTCGAACAGTGGGTGGTGCCTCTTTCGGCCTACTATCATGCTGCTTATCTGCGCTGCGCGCTCGCAACCTGTGAGCTTTTGCTTGAACAACAGCGGTATGATGAGATCTATGCCCTATGCACACGGGCTTTTGAAATCGACCGGTTTGAGGAGAGCCTGCATTATTATTATATCAAGGTGCTGCTTGCCCAGGGAAAGGCAGCATTGGCGCTGGAACATTATAACTATGTGAACGATCTGTTTTATCGCGAATTGGGGGTGCGCCCGACAGAGGGAATGCGTCGGCTGTACCGCGAGATTGCAGGGACGCTGGGCAGCATTGAAACCGATCTCAACGTTATTAAGGATGATCTCAACGAAAAGGAGAACATCACCGGTGCGTTCTACTGCAATTATGAGGTCTTTAAAAATATGTACAGAATCGAGGCCAGAGCTGCGGCTCGTACGGGACAGACGGTGTTTATCGGGCTTTTAACCGTGACTGATCTCAATGGAGAGGTCCCCCAGCATGCCGAGCTTAACCGCGGCATGGAGGAACTCTTGGCTACTGTGCTTAAAAGCTTGCGCCGCGGCGATGTGATTGCACGGTTTTCTGCGACTCAATATGTCCTGATGCTGCCCACGCTTACCTATGAAAACGGAGAGATGGTGCTCAATCGCATTTGTAAACGCTATCGGCGGGAATATTGTGCACATGCTCTCAAGATCACTGCGTCCCTCAAGCCACTGGAACCGATTCCTTAAAGCAACATAGAATCTGGCTCAAGCGCCATGTCACAGACGGATGTCTGTGACATGGCGCTTTGCTATCGAGAAGAGAGACAGACAAAGGGTAAGGTCACAGAAAAAGTGAAAAATATTTTTAAAGACTTGAACTGTTACGTGATCTTGTGACCATCTTGTGACTTGGTTGTGGGATACTAAATACAAAGTCATGGGAAAAGGAGGTAATCTGATTGCCAATCGGTGCACAAACCAGTGGAATCGCAGATGCTACTGTCACTGTTGTCTGTCTTGATGCGTTGGAACAGGGCGATATGAGTGGCCATATTTACAATCGATATGCGCAAGAGATACCTCACTTTCATGGCATTGTAGAACTGGCAAGCCGGATGGAACGGGTTTTTGATGCGGTGAAATTTCCACAGAGAGCGTTGGAGCCAAGACACTTTCAGCACGCTCCTACCCCGAAAAAAGCAGCAGCAAACAGAGAGGGCCGGATACAGATGCAAAATATTAATCTTGAGGCCCAACAGGGACAAAAAGCGACATTCATCGTTCAAGTGCAATTTCGACAAAACGCTACATGGCAGGGCACAGTCAACTGGGCCGAAACAAAAAAGACACAGCACTTTAGAAGCATGCTGGAACTAATCCGTCTGATGGACGAGGCGCTGGAGGAAACCGGCGGTGAACCTCTGGCACGTTGGAAGCCGTTTCAATCGGAGAAGGAGGAGCAGAAATGAAAATCAAACGCATATTAAGCCCTATGATCGCTCTGGCGATGGTGCTCACCATGTTACCAGTCGGTGGGCTGGCCGCAACGGACAGAAGATCCTGCGAGACGATCACCGATGTGCAGTATATCGCAGCTGATCTGTTCGACTATGATTGGGAAAAATATAATATCGCCACTGGTGCACTCCCTGGGGCGGCAGCAGACAAGATGTACACCTATCCTGAGAAGCACATGGGTACCAATGAATCAAATCTGGGATATGGCGCAAATGCAATTACGGAGGGCTTGGCGAAGCCAACACTCAACAATGGAAATATTCAGTTCAAATATGCCACCGCAGGCTTCTTCGACGGTGGAACCAACGTGCACACTGCCAATGGTACGACCGAATACCGCAACTATAAGTTCCCGTTTCAGGTAGACCATGAGGGATACTATACCTTTAATAGTTCGGAAAATCATGTTGTGATGGACGCGCAGAACAAACTATTTAAACTGCATCGCGGACGCGAGGGACAGACAGTCGGAGATCGCCAAGGCTTCTTCCCGTTCAGCCCTGACGGCAGATCCGAGGCCAACGGCCAGTTCGGCATGACCATGACCATCCCGTTTATGATTCCAGAGGGTGGACGGATCAACGGAAGGGATATGGTATTTGAATTCTCCGGAGACGACGATATGTGGGTGTATATCGATGACCAGCTCGTTCTGGACATCGGCGGCGCACATTTGGCTATGAGTGGAAGCATCAACTTCCGTACGATGAGGACTTGGCGGGACAGGGTCTATTCTGCCAAAAATCAGATTCGAAACAATGTAAGAGAAACGTTCACTCTCAATCAAGACCTCGCTCTTCACACAATGAAGATTTTCTATATGGAGCGCAACGGTGGCGACTCGAACTGTGAGATTCGCTTCAATATGCAGCTTGAGGACAATACACTTGCCGTGCGCAAGGAAGTCTTTAACGACCCGATCGATTCGGAAACGCCCTATGAGTTTACACTCAAATTGGGTCATGATAGCCAGCACTTGTCCAAAGCAGTTGGGAAAGCATATACACTTACCACCTCGAACGGTCAAACCACATCGAAAACGACCGACAAGGACGGAAAATTTACTCTCAAACACCAGGAAGAAGCTTTGTTCCAAACTGACGCGATCCGGGATGGATACTATGAGATCACCGAGACAACGCCAACAAACGGTCTGGTCTCCTTCTTCCGTGAAGGAACCGACACACAGTTTTCCGACGGCGCAACTGCCGGAAAGGCTTTTAACATCGGTTCAAACCGCGTTACTTTTAAAAATTCCCAAAAAGGCAATCTGACTGTCACCAAGACGCTGGAACGCCCAGAGATGGTGGGAGACGCGGCTTTTCAAGTCGCTGTTACTGGTAAGTTCGTCAATACAGAGGGTGACTCTTCTACCAAGAAATTTGTTTTCTACACCGGAGAAACCGTCCCCACAGTGCAGGCAGATCAGATAGCCAAGTTGAGCGAGGGAGTTGCCAGCGCGACCCTCAACAGCGTTTTGATCCCGGGCAACACCTATACAGTGACCGAAACGGCCATCGCACCAACACAAATCACCGATTACACCTCTTCTTATGAACCCAGCTTTATAGCACCTCTTGGATTCTATGAGGTCGCTGTGAAGAACACGCCTGTGCCTTCGTCGTTTCCTTTGAAGGTGATCTACAAGACGGGCGTGGACGACGCGGAATCCGTAACCGACATGCCGGACCCCGCTTCGCAGAATTATTACTATAATACTGAGGTTCAGGTGGCTAACAATCCGTCCCGCGAACAGTACACCTTTGTTGGATGGAAGACCACCGATGTGGATGGAACTGAGAAGATCTATCGGGCAGATCAAGACGCAAAGAAGAGCTTCATGATGCCTGCCAAGGATGTGACGCTGGTGGCGCAGTGGAGCTTGAAAACAGCCCAGTTAAACATCACCAAAAAACTGATCAGTGGACTTACCCCTGGTTCCAATGACACCTTCAAATTTACCCTTCAGGTCAATCAGCAAAATTATTCCGGCAACTACAGCGTTGGTGAGAACAACAGGTCTACCAACGATGGTGTGATCACACTCAAAGCCGGAGAAACGGCCTCGGTGGATCTCCCTGAGGGAACTGCCTACACCATTGTGGAAGAGGCACAAGAAAAATATGTTCTATCAGATATTGATGGCACCACAACGGCCACACAGGCTTCTGGAACATTGACGGCACAAGGTGAAACACATGTGTTTACCAATAAGCTGCACCCCTATCTTGTTACGGTAAACTATGTTGAAGTCGACAAGGATGGTCAGTGGGTTCAGAGCATTAGCCAAACAAAAGCCACTCAAAACTATGGCGATGCTTACAATGTGACAGCGGCCAACCCTGATGCGGCTGCGTATGCCTTTGTGAAAACAGAGGGAGCACAGACCGGGATCGTGACAGGTAATGTGGAAGTGACGCACCAGTATATCCGCAAGGAACCAGAACCCCAGTTGTTTGGATACTCAGTTTCCTATTACTACAATGATGTGCTGGGGCTCACGGTAAACTCTGACCAAACATTCGTTGCCGGGAGCACGATTGAGGAATATGCTGCAAAAACCAGATTTAACAACAACGAGTATACTTTCTCTCGCGATGAGAACTTCCCCTTGGTCATTGGCGAAGACGCCACTCAAAATGTCATTCGCGTCTATTATGTGAACGAGGCTATTGAGGCGAAGCCGACGGTACAGCTCGATGTGGTGAACCAGTACTATCGCAACGGTTCCATCGATGAGGGTAGCACGCAAGATGCAACGAGAACCGTGTTGGGCGGTTCCACGATGGGCGTTAATCGTGACAGTGTTGATCTGAACATTGCAATACAGAACCGTTTCAACAACCAAACTTACACGCTGAATGCACAAGCACTTTTTGAGAGAACCCCTATAGTGTATCACCTGATTTTCCATAGCAATGATATTGCAGGAATCCAGGTTCCTGAGAGCATCGGGGTTGCCTATCTTCAATCTGCGACACTGCCTGAGGTCATGGTGACTTTGCCGGTGATTGAGGGTCAGGAGCCGAAGCAAGTGGCTGTGGGCTGGACCGTTGAGCCGGACGCGGAGACACCCGCTGTGCTGGCTGGCGGTGAGACGTATACCATTCGTGAACCGAAGGATGTTAATCTGTACGCAGTGCTTCCGGCCGAAGAGGTTCCATTGCTGAAAACGGCGAAGAGCGACATCGAAGTTCTTGAGGCACAGTTGGCCGAGCTGGAAGCTGTCCTTGAGAAGACGACCGATGAAGAGAAGATCGCCAAGCTGGAAGGACAGATGCTTATATGCAAGATTGAAATTGCACAAATGCGTCTGGAAGAGTTGCAGAAGGATGAGAACGCGCACGAGAACAAGCAGATCCTTTCCGCACAACTTCGTCTGGCCGAGCTGCAGATGGAACAGTTGCAAGGCTTGATGAGCATCGCAACTAGTGACGAGACGATCGCCGACCTGAACGAGAAAATTGCTGCGTTGCAGGTGGAAATCGACAGCTATACCACCGCTCTGGCTGCAAACACAGGTGACAAGAAGGACTCCACAGGCGAGAAGCAACCCGCTGTCGAAGGCGAGAAGCAACCCGCTGCCGAAGGCGAGAAGCAACCCGCTGTCGAAGACGAGAAGCAACCCGCTGTCGAAGATGAGAAGCAACCTGCTGTCGAAGATGAGAAGCAACCTGCTGCCGAAGGCGAGAAGCAACCTGCTGTCGAAGGCGAGAAGCAACCCGCTGTCGAAGACGAGAAGCAACCTGCTGTCGAAGACGAGAAGCAACCTGCTGTCGAAGGCGAGAA
This sequence comes from Oscillospiraceae bacterium, assembly GCA_036655815.1. Classification (GTDB taxonomy): domain Bacteria; phylum Bacillota; class Clostridia; order Oscillospirales; family Ruminococcaceae; genus Yanshouia. The sequence continues at coordinate 9,664 of JAVVPJ010000002.1, read as the reverse complement.
GCAACCCGCTGTCGAAGGCGAGAAGCAACCCACAAACGATGCGACAGAACCGACATTTATGGCTGCTCACACCCGCACGTTCCAGCTTGACAAGATGGCTGAAATCGGAGATGTTGATTGGCCAAAGACCATTTATCCAGAGCTTGATGTGCAAACGCTGGAGGCCGGCTACAACTATAAGTTGACGTTGACCTACAACAGGAAGACTGGTAGCAGCCATAGCGAAATTGAAGATGACACCCACAAGGATCCGACATCTACCATTCCCGAGCCGGAAGTTCCGCTGGCGTCTGCCCCCAACCTTGTAACCTTGCTGGATCAGGAGGTGCCATTGGGACGTCTGCCTGCTTCCGGTGGAAGCACAGGACGTATGGTGGGACGGATTGGTCTGCTGGGGTTGCTGGTGGGATCGCTGGTCAATCGACGTCGCAAGAAGGATGAGGACGACAGCGATCGGTAAAGAAATTACTGCGTCAACCGCATATAAAATGACCCCCACAATCAGATCAATATTTCGTTAAGTAGCCTGGAGGGCTTGCTGTCTGTGAATTGCAGGTGGCAAGCCCTTTCACTATGCCTTGATGCGGCGGTTGTAGCAGTGGAGGTCCTCCATCAACTCTGCCTAAGAGACCGCAAAAAATTTTGTGTAAAAGTGAATAAAGCTACTTCCTTTCAGGCAAAGCTCAAATATGTGGAGTCAACGTCTGAAAGGAAGTATTTTTTATGGGGAACACAGCGGGAGAACTGATGCGAAATTACGTGAACAGCCAAAAATTCACCAGCACGGCTGACATTATGGAGGCCATGAAAGATCTGTTCCGGGATGGGCTACAGCAAGTGATGGCGGGGGGGAGCTGGAACAACAGCTCGGCCCGGTAGCGGTGCAAATCCCCCGAGATCGAAACGGTGAAAACGAGAGCAGCAAGTTCTGGCTGAATGTGCTCAATGACCTGAAAAGCCGTGGCGCATGGTATTCTCTTCTTTAGAAAAAATAAACCCTTCTTGTTATTTACAGTGGGACGAGGGATGGAAAATTGTGTGAATTTAAGGATTGACAGGAGAGAGGGACTATGATAAGATAACTGTACTAAATGAATTAGTACACATAACCATTACGGGCAGAAAAGGAGGGTTTGAATGTTTTCGATTGATTCGCGCAGCCGAGTTCCCATCTATGAACAACTGGGGCAGAATATCATCAGTTTGGTAGCGTCGGGTGCGTTGGACGCCGACGATCAGCTCCCCAGCGTGCGCACCTTGGCACGGGAATTGGGAGTCAACCCCAACACGGTGCAAAAGGCCTACTCAGAGATGGAAAGTAAAGGAATCCTTTATCAGGCTGCGGGTCGTGGTAGCTTTGTTGCGCCCACTGAGGCACTGATGCATGCATTGGCTGAACAGCGTGTGGCGGCGCTGGCCGAGCCGTTGCGCGAGGCAAAACGATCGGGCGTTGCAAAAGAACGTGTGATCTTGCTGGTGGAAAAAATCTATGGGGGAGATGATGACAATGATTGAGATTAAAAACGTATCCAAACAGTTTGAGACAGCGGCGGCGTTGGATGCTGTCACCATGACGATTCAGCAGGGGTGCATTTATGGCTTGGTGGGGACCAACGGATCGGGAAAATCAACATTATTGCGTCTTCTGGCAGGCGTTTACCGCGCTAACAGCGGTGAGGTGCTTCTCGATGAGGTCCCCATCTTTGAACATCCCATGGTCAAGCAAAGGATCTTTTTTGTCTCGGATGATCTTTTTTTTCATCCACAGGCGACGCTTGACAGCGAAGCGGATTTTTATCGGGCGGCCTATCAGCATTTTGATCAGGGACGCTATGAGCGGCTGTGCCACCTGTTCCCGATTGGCCGAGCGAAAAAGCTGGCGACCTTTTCCAAGGGAATGCGTCGTCAGGCCGGGCTGATCCTGGCACTTTCGTGCGCGCCGGATTATCTTTTGCTGGATGAGGCGTTTGACGGGCTGGACCCGGTGATCCGGTATGCGGTGCGCAAGCTCATATCCGATATGATTTCGGAATACTCTATGACGGTGGTGATCTCCTCACACAACCTGCGCGAGTTGGAGGACTTTTGCGATTGCGTAGGACTGTTGCATCTGGGCCATCTCAAACTGGAATGCGCCATCGATCAGATTCAGATCGGCTTCTGCAAGGTACAGGCGGTGTTTCGCCCCATGCCCGAGGAGCTGACGATTCAGGGGGTGCGAGTGCTGTCCCATGAGACAAAGGGAAGCGTTGCCACTTTCATCTGCGCCGCCTCTGAGGTGGAGGCACTGGGTGCCGTGCGTGCGCTGTCTCCGATTCTGTGTGAGGCGGTGGGCTTGACGCTCGAAGAGGTGTTTATTTATGAAATGGAGGCGGTCGGCTATGATTACAGCAAAATCATTTTTTAGCATGAGACGTGTCTTGCCTGTGTATAGAAACGCATTGCACCGCTTCCGCGCGGCAGGACTATTTTATGGGGTGTTGGGATTCGTGTTTTTGCCGCTACAGTACCTCTTGACGCTGCTGGAGGATACGGAACGGATGGGATATGGGCTGGTGGGTGTCGCCGAGTGTTATAATGGCTTCTCTGCGGTGTTTTTCACGGCACTTTCTCTGATTGTCCCGTTGGTGATGGCATGCAATCTGTATGGATACATGCATAACCGACGGTCGGTGGACGTCTATCATGCGTTGCCTCTGACCCGTGCCGAATTGTATGTTGCGCAGGCAGCGGCGGGTATTACGCTGCTGTGGGGGTCGCTTCTGATCAACTTTGGAATTCTGGCAGTGGCATCGCTGGCTGTTCCCACAGCCGCGACCGGTGGGATTCTCATTGAGATGGTCTGCTGGATGGTTGTGACGCTGGTGGTCTTCGCCATTACGGTCTTTGCGGCGGTGCAGGTGGGAACTTTGTTTGACACAGTGGTGTTTTCCTTGGTACTTAACGGTTCTCTGGCGGCAGTGTATCTGTTGTTTGTGATGCTGGCTGATGGATTTCTTGCGGGTTGGGCAGATGTTTTTGCTGTTGAGATGGCTTATCGACTGTCCCCTGTTTCGCTTATGGTTGGACGTCTTGTACTGTCCCCCGACGATGCCCAGTGGATCGCGGAAAACAATATTGCCATGTTGCTGTGGGCGCTGGCAGGTATTGTGCTGCTGATTGTGGGATGCTGGCTGTACGGTCGCCGCGCGTCGGAACAGGCCGAGCGTGTGGGTAATCTTGGCCCGCTGCAAATCTATGTCCGCGCGGTGGGAACATTGCTTGCGGGAAACCTTCTCGGGGTGATGTTTTGCGGAATTCTGAACATTCAAAGCCGTATTGCGCTGCTTTTTTGCATCGGCATTGGTTCAGTGATCGCTTATTTTGTGGGCGATGTGGTGTTGACGCGCAGTGCGCGATCTCTGCCCAAGGCGCTGCCGGCAGCAGTGACGACCTCTCTGCTGGTTTGTTTGGCAGTGGGGGGGATGCTGTTCGGAGGTTTTGGCTTTGAGACGCGGGTGCCAGATCCCGATCAGGTGCAGAGCGTATTGCTCGAAGATTATCGGGGAGGCAGCCCTGAGGGGCCTGCGTGCAATGTTGTGCTGGAAAGCCCCGAGGGTATTGCACTGATCACTGGGTTGCACCGCACACAGGTTTCTAGGCTCCGGAATGAGCAAGAGCCGTATTACAGGTATGGCACTTCAATTGAAATGACCTATCATCTCAAAGATGGTGGAAAGATGAAGCGCTCTTATTATCTTGGCCCAGACGCAATGCAGGAGATGGTCAAGGTAGGGATGCAGCCCGAGGTGATACGGCAGAGCAACGCCGTGTTTGCGATTCAGGCACAGGATATCAGACAGGCCGAGGTGGTCAACGTGCTGGGTGACCGTCGGGAAATTCTGATGCTCACCCGCACACAATGTGAGGAGCTGCTGGAAGCGGTGCGTGCCGACATGCTCGCGCAGTCGGTTGAGGGCGTAACGGCGTACATGCAGGCCAAGGGATATCTTACGTTAGAGGTACCCCAGAAGGTGCTAGAAACGCCGCAGCCGCAGAGGTACAGCCCAATGGTAGAAACCAATATGGAAGCCAACAGCACTCATATTGAGGTGCAGCTGACCGAACGCTTTGTTCAGACCAATGCACTGCTCGAGAGTCTGGGTGCGGGGCCTGCGCTGCAAAACGATTGGAGCGCAGTCACGACAGCATGGGTTGGGGTAGACCGCTACTTGTCATGGGATGGCAATGAGATCGCGCGGAGTCGCCGTGCGAATCTGTCTGACATTTATTCGGAGATGAATGAACGTGGCGACAAATACCAGAATGCACTCAATGGCTATTTTGTGCCGTTGACGCTAGAAGAGCTGGCCACGTTGCGCCCCTCCCTGACCAGTCTCAAAATCAGGGGAGAAGCCGCCGAGTGCATCGTGGCGGTGCGAGCAGGAGACAGCCCCGACGATGAAATTACAGGCTACTTTTTCACTGATTATGCAGCACTGTCTGCCGAGACGCAACAGAGCGTGGGCCAAGCAGCACGTCAAATCTTTGGAGACGAATGGGCAGATGCGATGAAGCTGGAGGGGTGAGCAATCCCTGCTCGCAAACCAAATGAGCCAACCGCACGGAGGTGTTTGACATGACCCGGGAGCAATATGCCGCGCAGTATGACACGCAAGCCGAGGCACTCTATCGCTTTGCGCTGTTGACGCTGGGGGATGACCACGAGGCCCAAATGGCTGTGTCGGACGCCTTCAAGATGGGACTTATGGCCATTTCACAGGAGGTCGGTTTTGACATGCAAGTGGGGATGCTGACGCTGCTGTGGAAGCGATGTGCCTTGGCGGGGCACATCGACCCGCCAAGCTGCTACCACACCCTCTGCGCGGCCACCAGCCAGGGCGAGGCGTTGTCCACGTTGTGGTGGGACGAGCGTGGCATGCTGCTGCTGTGGGCGCTGTTTGACTGCGACGACATGGAAACAGCACGGGTTACAGAGCAGCCGGTGACACGGGTGCGGCATCGCAGACAGATGATCGTGGCCCGGTTGACGACTCGTGAGACTTGCGTAGGGATGGGGATATAGCCGTAAAGCGAGGGGTGGTGTACTATAAATTTCTGCCAATTTTGCGACGTCCCCCTTTGTGAAACGTCCGGCGATGCAGTATACTGAAACAAGGGAACCGCTGTTGATGGAAAACGATGTGGTCATCAGGCTGGCGGCATGAGGATCTGTTGCCCGGATCAAAATTTGCCTGCTCGTACGTTGATCAGAAGAAAGCAGAGGTCGTTCTCAAAAAACAAAAGGGGAGGAAATGTCCTTGATTACCTATAAGGACGTCGCCAACAACGCCGAAATTAAAATTTACATTCAGCGAGCGGATGAGTCACTGATCCGCATGGGCTACACCGAGCACAGTCTGGCGCATGTTGTGCGTTCGGCTACCGTGGCGCACAACATTCTGTCCGAAATGGGCTATGACGAGCGCACCTGTGAGCTGGCCCGTATCGCCGGTTATATGCATGACATCGGCAATGTGGTCAATCGGGTCGATCATGCCCAGTCCGGGGCCGTTATGGCCTTTCGCATCCTTGATAAGATGGGGATGGGAGCCGACGAGCTTTCGCTCATCATCACTGCCATTGGCAACCACGATGAGCACACTGCGTTTCCGGTCAGTGCGCTGGCGGCGGCGCTGATTCTGGCCGATAAAAGCGATGTGCGCCGTAGTCGTGTGCGCAACAAGGACATTGCAACCTTTGACATCCATGACCGTGTGAACTATGCGGTGGAGCGGTCCGCACTAGCCATTGATAAGGAAAACAAAATCTTCACGCTGCTCATTACCATTGATACAGGGATGTGTCAGGTGTCGGATTATTTTGAAATTTTTCTGGAACGAATGTTGCTCTGCCGTCGTGCGGCGCAGTTCTTTGATTGCAAATTTGCACTGAACATCAACGATACCCGTCTGATGTAGGAGACAGAGGCGTGAGACTCTCGTGTTTGGAGTCGGAAAATCATTTGTGGATAGAGAGCAAAAAGGACGGCGTCGGAAATTCTCGACGCCGTCCTACACATCTTGATGATTTCAAAGAAGCTATGCTTCCTCACTCATGGCCTTTTTGGCCTCGGTGATGACTGCCGCCTCCAGCGGGGTGGGGAGCTGCTCATAGCGTTCAAACCGCAACACAAAGGTGCCGCGCCCCTGAGTCATGGAACGGAGCGTCGTTGTGAAGTCATACATTTCACTCATGGGAACCTCGCCCTCAATCTCCTGTGTACCGTCGCCCCAGGGATTCATGCCCAGAATGCGACCGCGCCGTTTATTGAGATCACCCATGATGTCGCCGGTATAGGTGTCCGGCACATAAACCTTGAGATTGCCGATCGGTTCAAGCAACACAGGGCTGGCTAACGGGATGCCTGCCTTGTAGGCGAGCGTGGCTGCCAGCTTGAACGCCATCTCTGACGAGTCAACGGGGTGATAGGAGCCATCCACCAGTGTGGCTTTGAGGCCCACAACGGGATAACCGCCCAAAACACCTTTTTTTACGCAGTCCTGCAAGCCCTTTTCCACAGCGGGGAAGAAGTTGCGGGGAACCGAACCGCCGAAGACATTCTCTGCAAAGACCATCTCGTCGCTGTCGCAAGGCTCAAATTCGATCCACACATCGCCAAACTGCCCATGGCCGCCCGACTGTTTTTTGTGACGTCCCTGCACCTTGACCTTTTTGCGGATGGTTTCACGATAGGCGACGCGCGGCTTGATCAAGGAAACCTCAGTGCCGAACTTGGTTTTGAGGCGGGAGGTGATGACGTCCAGGTGCTGTTCGCCCAGACCCGAGAGGAGCTGCTGGTGCGTTTCAGCGTCCTGCATAAATGTTACGACCGGATCTTCCTCCATCAGGCGCTGGATGCCCTGCGCAATTTTTCCCTCATCTCCCTTTTTCTTGGCGATCAAGGCCATGGTCAGGGAGGCGTGAGGATAGCCGACACCATGAAGCAAGACAACGCGTTTGGCGCTGCACAGCGTGTCACCTGTCATCGTCTCGGAGAGCTTGGTGACGGCGGCAATGTCACCGGCTGCGACGCTTGCGACATCCTCCTGCTTTTTTCCGATAACGGTGATGAGCTTGCCCAGACGCTCAATGTTGCCGGTGCGGGCGTTGGTAGGAGCAGAATCGCTTGAAAGCTTGCCTGCAATGACTTTGATATATGAAAGCTTTCCAACAAAGGGATCGGCGACGGTTTTAAACACATAGGCTACCAACGGTTCGAGCACGTCGCACCGAACCTCCACCTCCTCGCCGTCTGCCGTCGTGCCAATTTCGCTGGCAACATTTTTGGCCGAGGGCATATGGTCTACAATGGCATTGAGCAGCATATCAATGCCCTCAAGCGTTAACCCGGAGCCACAGACCACCGGCGCAAAGGCACCTGTGCGCAATCCCTCTTTGATGCCGTCCACCATTTCCTCACGGGTGAAGGCCTCACCGACAAAGAACTTATCCATCAGGGCTTCGCCAGTTTCGGCGACGGCTTCGGAGATGGTAGTGCGATATTCGGCGCTCAACTCCTCGGCCCCGTCGGGCATGGCCAGCTCTTTGGCTTTTCCTTTTTCATAGGTGACCGCTCTGTTCTCGATGAGGTCGATATAGCAACGTGTCTTTCCGTCCTGCATCACAGGTACCGCTAGGGGACAGACATGGCGGCCAAAGGTTTCACGAAGCTGTTCGAGAACTTTGAAGAAATCACTGTTCTCAGCATCCATCTTGGTAACGAAAAACATGACGCTTTTGCCCTGCTCGCGAGCCAGCCGGTAAGCCTTTTCGGTGCCGACCTCAACGCCGTCTTTGGCGGACACCACTACCACCACGCTGCCGGCAGCGCGCACGCCCTCATAGAGTCCAGTGGCATAGTCAAAGAGTCCCGGGGTATCAATAAGATTGATCTTGGTATTGTTCCATTCAAGGGGCGCCACGGCCGCCGAAACCGACACGCCGCGTTTGATTTCCTCAGGGTCAAAGTCACAGACGGTCGTTCCGTTTTCGACCTTGCCGAGGCGATCGGCGATGCCGGTGGAGTACAGAAGGGCCTCAGCCAGCGAGGTCTTTCCGCAGGAGCCGTGGCCCGCAAGGGCTACATTTCTGATTTTGTCGGCGAGATATTGTTTCATTCTTTCTCTGACCCCTTTCAATATACCCAAATCAAGTCGGATATATTGTGTAATTTGAATAATATGCGAGGCGTTAAGACACATACATCTGTTTAATTATAGTAGATTCCTGCCAGAATGGCAAGCCTTCCGCAAAAAAAAGACCAGAAGGCAAAGAAATGGATGCTCAAAACCATTTGTCACAAATGATCCCAAATTTTTGAAAGCAGATGCATAAAATGGCAAGGTTTTTGACACTTAGTTCATGAGGGATTTAATTGAACAATCAGTGGAGACATATGCACAGAAGAACAAGTTCCAGTTTGGAGAACATGAGAAGTAATGGGAGGAAATATGATGAAAATGTTCAAACGCTTGGTGTCCTTATGCCTTGCGACAGCGCTTGCGCTGCCGGCTGCGGGAATGGTTGCGCTGGCTGCTCCGTCCTATCTGGTGGACGGCATTTCGGGAAAGGCCTACCTGCTTGACGATGACGGATTTGTTGACATGAGCCATGTTGTCAGCTCAACCCCCTATGGTAAAAAGTTTTACTACCCGCTCCTGAACGACGGCGGGACCTATCAGTATCAGGTGGACTATGACAAGGCCGTCGCGGAGCGAAAGACCACCGAAGCACCTTTGAACCAGGCGATCGCGGCCTATCTCAGCGCTCTCACGGATGAGATGAAGACTGCGTTGTCCGGCTACAGCCAGCAGGCTAACTTTCAAGACTATAAGTTTGACAAGGACGCCTTTCAAACTGCTTTCGAACAGGCTAAAAAGAAGGCTGAAAGCGCAAACAGTAACGAGCAGAGCGCTTTACAGAGCTTTAACGAAGCCAAGGCTGCTCTGATTGCGACGCTCAGACTTGACCAAAACTCGAACGATGACGCAGTGAAGAAGGCTGCTGCGAGTGAGATTTCGAAGCTCGAAAACCTCAAGAATAAGCTGGATCAAGCAACTAACAACGCCAGTGGAAAAACGGCTGAGTTGTTGGCGTTTGCCAATGCTTTTGATGCGAAGGCCATTGCGCAGATTAGCGCCTATGACACATGAAGAAAGCCGACCAGGCCTATACGCCTAGCCTGCGCTTGAACTCTGCGCAGATCAAGAGCTATGAGGGTGCCAAGGCGATCGCGACAACGATGTATCAGTCGCCAACCACCACCTATCAGCAAGCTGCCACGCTGGTCAAAAAATATGTTGATGCGTTTGCAGCAACGAACAAAGATGAGAAAAATGCCAAAGACCATGCGGGCGCCATCAACGCCGGTCTTGTAAGCGGCGCGAGCACTCAGGCACCTGCGGACGATACAAGCAAGTGGTCACTTATCCTTTCGAATGAGGCCCAGACGTTGCTGGCGTTTGCCAATATTCCTACCGCACAGATCACTGCCTATGACACATGGAAGGCAGCCGGACCGAATCCTCTGACAGCGGAACAGAGCAGTGCCTACGAAGCAGTCAAGCAGATTGACAACTATCAAACCAAAGCAAAGGCGATCAAGGATGCGTCGGGCGACTAT
>JAVVPJ010000001.1:0-17373 GCA_036655815.1 Oscillospiraceae bacterium | reverse complement strand
GCGGTGTGTCGGTCCTTGCCGTCACGACAGCGCAGGATTTACTTTTGCTTCCGTCATCGGCTCGCATGAACACGCCCGGTACCGTAGGAAATCAAAACTGGGGATGGCGTATGACAGATATGGTGCCTGATGCAGAGGTGAAGGTGCGGCTACGCCGTCTCAACCAGCTGTATTATCGATAAGAACGATTCAACTCTGTCCTTTTATCGAATATTCGTATCAGAGGATCATGCGGTTATGCCACCGATTGCTCAAAAGACGCCATACGAAAGCAATGGAACGAGCAATCCAATCAATATACATGGCAAACCATACTCCCATGGTGCCAAACCCCAACACGAGGCCCAAGATATAGCTCAATCCAATGCGAAAAAACCACATGGACGCAATGGAGACGACCATGGTGAAACGGACATCTCCGGCAGCGCGTAAGGCGTTAGGCAGTACAAAGGACGGAACGCAAAAAAGCGCATGCCAGAACGCAAAAGCACGGATTAGCTTGATCGAGAGGAGGGCGCTCTGTGCGCCCATCCCAAAAAAGCTCACTAAGGACGGCGCACAGAACCACAGCAGTCCATTGAGGGGAATCAGCATCCAATAGGTCAGACGCATCAACCGTAGAATGTTGCGCTTGGCCTCAAGCAGATCGCCTGCACCAACGCACTGTCCCACGACCGTAATCATTGCCAGCGACAGCGCAGTGTTGGGAATATTGGGAACCAAGGTGATGCTGCTGGCTACGGCATTGGCAGAAATGGCCACAGTGCCAAAGGAGGCAACCAGCCCGGAAACGAGGATTTTACCCACATGAAACATTCCGTTTTCGGTTCCGCTGGGGATGCCGACGCGAAGAATGCGTCCGGCCATGGCCGTGTCAAAATCAAAGCAAAACATATGTTCCACATGTACAAGGTTGATGGGATTGCGCAGCAGGGCCAATACAACCATAGAACCTACGATGCGCGAAAGAAGAGTGGCAATTCCGGCTCCTGCCGCACCCAAATCAAGCCCGTAGATGAACAGGACGTTTCCAGAAATATTCAGGAGGTTCATCAACAGAGATGCAAACATCGAAACCCGGGCATTGTTCTGCGCACGAAAAATGGAGGCCCCTGCGCTGTACAGGGCAATAAAGGGATAGGACAGGGTTGTCATATAGAGATAGATCCGGGCGTTGTGCATGACAGCCGCATCAATATCGGGGTAGATGAGGCCCAAAAGAGGCCCGTTCACTGTTAAAAAGAGTGCGCTCACCCCCAGTGAAAGCAGACTGACCACCAACAAAAGCTGCTTGGATGCGCGACAGGCGCTTGGCGCATCGCCTCGGCCGAGATACTGCGCGGCTACAATGGCGCCACCGGCGCCAAGCGCTGCAAACACCTGCAACAGCAGATTATTGATGGCGTCCACCAGTGAGACACCAGAAACAGCGGCTTCCCCCACTCCGGCTACCATCACAGTATCGGCCATGCCGATAGTAACGGCCAGCAGTTGTTCGATGAGCAAGGGAATCATCAGATGAACGAGCTGTTTTCGGGAAAACAAAATAAAGTCTCTCCTTTTACGGCATCGCAAAATAAGCATGGGGCTGCCTCACCTTTGTGGGGCAGCCTCATTTTTAGCAGGAAACTATAATGCTGAACAGATCACCAGCAGGGTACCGTCGGTCACCGAAAGAATGGCTTCCTCCTCGATGATGGAATTGCCCACGCCAAGCGGAAAATCTGACGTCAAGGTGTGATCCGTCAGTGGATATTGTACGCCGCGCAGGGTGACGCCGAGCGCTGCTCCGTTCCAAGCAAAGAGCGAGAGGGTGTGGGTAGTGCGACGAGGTAGGTGTACACTGGTGTTATGAAGCAGAAAAACCTCGTCGCGTGGCCCGACCAGCCGTCCTGACGCACCATGACACAGCAGAAAAGCCAATGTTTGAACATTGGCAATTGTGTGATCGAGACGTCCACCCAGCGAAAAAAGCAGAATAAAGTCCCGATAACCCCGACGCAATCCCTCCCGTACCGCGAGCATACTATCCGTGTCATCCTTTTCGACGGGGAAACGCAGCGTCTCAATTTCCGGTGGGAGCGGACCGGTCAGCGAATCGAAATCTCCAATCAAAAGGTCTGGCGTCAGGCCAATTTGCCGCGCGGCCGAAAGACCATCATCACAGCAGATGACAAAATCTCCGGGCAAGGCTATAAAATCCGCACAACTGCGCTCCCCTGCGCAGACAACCACACAACGGCACATTTGTTACGCCTCCCAATCCTTGATCTGTTTTGCATCCTGAAGCATGTCAAGATAGCTTTCATGGCGTGAGGGGGTGATCTTTCCCGCATGCAGCGCTTCCAGCACAGCACATCCCAGCTCCGTCTGATGAGAGCAGCCGGTGAAACGGCAATTGTCGCGATAGGGGGAAAACTCACGGAAGCAAAGCGCTACCTCGTCGCGGCGGATGCGTTCCAACATCATGGTTTCAAGGGAAGAAAATCCGGGCGTATCTGCCAAAAAACCGCCCGCAACTGGAAAAAGCTCGGTGGTGCGGGTGGTGTGACGTCCGCGCCCCAGCTTACGACTGGTTTCACCTGTCAAAAGCGATAGTGTGGGATCCAGCGCATTGAGTAGCGTCGATTTTCCGGCACCGGTGTTCCCGGCCAACACACACAGGCGACCTTCCAGCAGGGGACGTACGACGTCCACACTGCCGTTTTTGGCATCGACGTCGACGGTCACATACCCTACGCCTGCATAGAGTGCACACAGCTTTTCAGCCTCGGAGACGCCCAAATCGCGCTTGGTGACAATGATGGCGGCATCCACGTCCTTGTACTCCGCGATGGCCAGCATACGGTCAACCACACGCAGATTGGGCGGTGGATCTACGGCTGACAGCACCAACAGCAGTCGATCCACATTGGCAACCTGCGGACGCGTCAGAGCATTTTTGCGCGGTAAAATGCGCAACAGATAACCACTGCGATCCTCTCCAAAGGCCGCCTCGGCCATATCGCCGACGACGGGATTGATCCCCTGTTTGCGAAATAGGCCTCGCGCGCGACACTCCAAAGGGCTACCAGGCCGATCCAAATAGTAGAATCCGCCTGTTGCCCTCACAATACGCCCGATGAGTGTTTGAGAGGTTTGCTCTGTCATAGTTTGTCACTTTCTACGGCGTAGAGATATGCTGCGCCGTGTTGTCCTCCAACACACGATAACTGGCGTTGGAAAAATCGACTTCATAGGTGATATAAAGAAAATTATTATACAAAATGTTGATTGTGACCGTACCGGTTCCTTGCAGCGTAGGACGCCAGTAATGAGCCACCGAGGGCTGAATTTTCTCCTCCTTGAGCACCTGCCCGTCGTAGAGAGCTGACATTACAACAATGTCGGTCACACCCTCCGGCAGACGAATGGGCAACTGAATGGTATTCTGCTGATCCTCTCCACCGGACACATTGAGGTTGACAAAACTCCCTGTCGCAATTTGAGAAGTGGCGGCGGGATCCTGTGCCACGACCGTGTCATATGGTTTGTCACTGACCACATAACTGACGCCACCCACTTCAAGTCCGAGAGCCTCAAGGGCGGCTCGTGCAGCTGTTTGGGTTTGTCCGACGAGCGTGGGAACCTCAACCACTTTATTCTCAGGACCCATGCTGATTTGCAGACGAACAATAGTCCCAGCTGACATCTCACTGTCCCGCCCCGGCTCAGTGGAGGCCACCATCCCGGCTGCTACGCTGTCAGAGAAAATTTCCTGTCGCTGGTATTCCAACTCAAGCTCAGACAACTTTTGAATGGCTTGCGTTTCTTCCATTCCGATCAGATTTGGCATTGTGACAATTTTCTGCCCGTTTGAAAGTGTCACCTTGACAGTGGAACCAACCTTTACGGTTTTTCCTGCCTTGGGGGACTGCTCAATGATCGCTCCGCGCTCGTAGAGGTCGTTGTATTGGCTGTCATCCACTTCGATGACCAGACTCTGATATTCCGAGGCGTTGCGAACAGATTCGTACTTAAGCCCGGTCAGGTCGGGGAGCTTCACATCCTGAACTTTCTCCAGGGGATTGTTCAAGTATAACATGGTGCCGATGAAGGCCATGGAAATCACGACAAATGCGGCAGTAATGCCAGCCAGTACGGCCAACACCGAAGCACCGTGCCCCTGCGCATAATCATCCTTTTCGTGTTCATGGTTGCTGTGGTTGGATTGTTTGGACACGCGTTGTTCTCCCTTATGCGGTTTGTGCGCCGAAGCGTGGGCAACCTCAGCGTTGCCCTGACGGGCGTTTTTGATGGCGCGACGAAATCGCTCGTCCTCAAACCTTTGATTGGACAGATATTGGTATTCAAAATGAGCCGAAGGATTCTGCTTGAAGAGCTCAATGTCACGCAGCATCTCGGAGGCCGACTGGTAGCGTTGATCAGGATCTTTTTGCATAGCCCGCACGGTAATGTCCTCAAGACCCTCAGGAATGTCGGGTCGAAGGCTGCGAGGGGAGGGCGCTTCAAGCTGAATCTGTTTGAGTGCTACAGATACCGGACTTTCTGCGTCGAAGGGGAGCTGCCCGGTCAGCATCTCAAACATCATCACGCCGACCGAGTAGATGTCGGCGCGCTGATCGGTATGCTCTCCACGGGCCTGTTCGGGACTGATATAGTGAACCGAGCCGATGGCACGGTCGGTCAGCGTTTTGGTTTCACTTCGCGCAAAACGTGCAATGCCAAAATCGGTGATCTTGATGTGCCCGTCGGGAAGCAACATGACGTTTTGCGGTTTCATGTCACGATGCACGATTCCCTTTTCATGTGCGTGGGACAATGCGCACAGAATCTGCAACATGAAGTGTAGCGTTTCCTTCCAGGATAGTGTTCCTTGCTGATCCATATATTCCTTGAGCGTGATGCCATCAATATATTCCATTACGATGGATTGCATTCGATTGGAAAAGCAAACGTCATAAACCTTGATGATATTCGGATGAGAGAGCACTGCAATGGCTTTGGATTCGTTTTTGAAGCGGCGCAGAAATTCTTCATTGGAATAGTATTCTTCCCGCAAAATTTTAACCGCTACCGTCTTTTCGTCGGTGATATCAATGGCCTTGTAGACATTGGCCATACCGCCTACGCCAATCAGTTCAATAATTTCATAGCGTCCTTCGATCCTTTTCCCAATGTAGTTATCCATGCGTCACCTCAGATTCTGTCACGCAAATCAAACCAGCTGTGATGTTATCACCGCCGCCGTTTTCGTTGGCACGGTTAATCAAAGGCGCTACGCTTTGCCGTTTGACACTGATGGCAGCCAGTGCGCAGAGATCCTCATGGCTCATAAAATTATACAGGCCATCAGAACACAGTAAAATTGCATCGCCCGGCTCAACATCAATCGAAAAAATATCAAACCGCGTATCGGGAGAAACACCTACCGCCCGGGTGATTAAGTGCCGTTGTGGATGATTCTTTGCGTCGCTGACGGAGATGTCACCACGATCAATCAGCATTTGCACGACCGTGTGGTCAACAGTCAACTGAGCGAGCAAATCCTCGCGCAGCAAATAGGCACGCGAATCACCAGCATGGGCGAAGTGTGCCATGCGCCCCATCACCACAGCTGCCACCAACGTGGTGCCCATTCCGTTGAGTGCCGGATCGTGCGCCGCTTCACAGACAGCGGCATTGGCCGCAGCCGAGGCGCATTGCAAAACCCGTCGAACCGACAGCTCATTCATATCAGGTTGCAAATCGCGCGCGAGCTGTTCTGACACTGCTTTGGATGCCAGCAGACTGGCAACGCCGCCACCTTTCTCTCCACCCATTCCATCGCAAACCACGAGATAGCAGCCATCGGAGAGATAACCACTCACAAAGGTATCCTGATTGCTTTTGCGTTTTTGACCCACATGGGTATCGGCCGCCAGCCACATCATCAGTTTCCTCCCTTGTTATACTCCGTTCCCCGATTGCGTCGCAGTTGCCCACAAGCGGCATCAATCTCGCCCCCAAAAGCTCTCCGGATGGTGCAAGAAAGTCCTGCTGACGCGATGATCTCCCTAAAACGTTCAGCCTCCTGACGCCCCGTTTGAGAAAAGAGCTTTCCCTGGACGGGGTTAAGCGGGATGAGGTTGACGTGACAGGGCTGGTCAGACAAAAGGCCCGCCAACCGCTTGGCCTCGCTGGGACTATCGTTTACGCCGGAGATGAGAGCATATTCATAGGAAATTCGGCGTCCTGTCACAGAAAAGTAGTTTTTGCAGGCACACAGCAGCTCCTCAATGGGGTAGCGTCGATTGATCGGCATCAAGGAATCACGTGTGATGTTGTCTGTTGCATGCAACGAAATGGATAGAGTAAGCTGCAACCGAAGAGCCGCTAGCTCATCAATTTGAGGCACAATCCCACAGGTGGAAAGTGAGATGTGCCGGTGAGAAAGCCCCAAGCCGTCGGGATCATGCAACAACTCAAGAAAGCGTAGCACGTTGGAGAAATTGTCCAAAGGCTCCCCAATGCCCATAAGGACCACACGATCTACCCGCTGCCCTGTGGCAGCGGCAGCTGCATAGATTTGACCCAGCATTTCGGCGGGCGTCAGGTTGCGCATCAAACCACCGATGGTCGAGGCGCAGAAAGCACACCCCATGCGGCAGCCAACCTGCGTAGAAATGCAGAGTGAGCTTCCGTAATCATGCCGCATAAACACCGATTCAACTGCGTTTCCATCAGAAAGCTCCCACAAAAATTTCACGGCGTCGGAGGCATTCTGCTCTCGCAACAGAACCGGGTGGTTAATCGTGCAAAGCGCTTTCAAACGCGCACGCAACGTTGCGGGCAAGTTGGTCATCTCATCAAATGAGGAGGCGCTTCGCTGATGCAGCCATAAAAAAATCTGTTTGGCACGAAACGCCGGTTGACCAAACGATTTCATCAATTCCGCCAATTCAGCGTGATTCATTGAGAGAATGTCCTGCTTCATGTCCATCAGCAGATCCTCATCATCCGTGCAATAAAAAAGCCGTCGCCGCCCTCTTGATCAGGAAAAACTGTTTCGTAACAGGCTTCAGAGGAGATGGGAGCAGGCGCAAAGGCGTGGTTAGCGGCGAGAAAGCGTGCGATAACCCCCTCGTTCTCATCAGGGTTGAGCGTGCAGGTGGAATAAACCAGTGTGCCATGTTCCCGACAATAGTGTGAGGATGTTTCTAAAATTTTATACTGTAACGCGGGCAAAGCACCGATGCTGTCAGGAATGCGATATTTGAGTTCGGGCTTGCGGCGCAGAACGCCAAGACCCGAACAGGGAACGTCACATAGGACGCGATCAAACAAACCAAGCGACAGATTCAGCACCGCACCGTCGTTCTGCTGCGCGGTGAGAATGGAAATTCCCAGCCGTGCTGCACCCCGCCGGATCAATTCAAGGCGCTGTTGAGCCACATCACAGGCCACAATCTCCCCAAGATTCTGCATCTGCTCGGCCAATACAAAGCTTTTGGAACCGGGTGCTGCGCAGACATCGAGCAAGCGATCTCCCGGCTGAACATCCAATGCCAGCGCCGCCCGTTGGGAAGAGAGATCCTGAATATGAAACAAGCCGGCTGCATGCGCTTTGGTGTGAGCTGCATCCCCCGACACGATGAGGCAATGAGGGAGCGGTCCATCCGAAACGGTCAACCCCTCTTGGACGAGCGCGGCACGCAGGGCAACGGCGTCGGTACGCAATGGATTGACCCGAAGATAAACCGGTGGTTGCCCGAGTGATGCTGCCAAAATGGCCTCGCCTTTTTCAACGCCATACCATGATATGATCCGCTCAATCAGTCCCTCATCACAGGAATAAAGCACCCGAAGGGAGGCAATGGTTCCCTGTGCAGGGGGACGAATGGCACACTCATCACGCTGAAACGAACGAAGCATGCCGTTGACCATGCCCGAGGCCGATGTCTGTCGCATTGCGCGGGCCGATTCCACAGCTTCACTGACAGCGGCGCTCTGCGGAATGCGTGGCATATAAAGAAGCTGATAGACAGCAACACGAAGCACTGAACGAATTTCAGGTGTCAGTGTGTGGCGCGCATAGCGATCAATGCACCAGTCCAGAGTTAGCTTGCGCTCAAGCGCACCATAAAAAAGCGCTGCGGTAAGAGCTGCATCTCGCGTCGATAGCGCGGCGCGTTGAAGCGCCCCATCGAGCACCAGTTGGGAATAACCGCCCTGCTCCACACGCAGGAGTGCCTGAGCTGCAAGAAGACGGGTTGAGATCATGGATGCGCTTCCCTTCGTTGTCAAAATCAGACTGGGCGCTTTCAAAACGCTTTAGTCATTTCGGCGTCTGCCAAACAGCAGAATGAGGCGCAAAAGCTGGGCAATCGAGACAATGAGCGCCGCGACATAGGTCAGTGCGGCGGCTGAGAGCACCTTGCGCGTATCATTAAGTTCGCTGCCACGCAGGATTCCATCCTGCTCCAGAACCGCCATGGCTCTGTTGCTGGCATTGAACTCGACCGGCAGTGTAATGAGCTGAAAGACACACATCAGCGAAAAAGCAACAATACCCAACTGTACCAGCGACGGTGCACTCAACAAGAAACCAACCAGAATCAGCGGAAGCGAGAGTTGAGAGCCAATGTTGGTGATGGGGATAATGGCATTGCGCATCGTGAGTGGCACATAGGCCTTGGCGTGCTGCACGGCGTGTCCTGTTTCATGAGCAGCAACGCCAATGGCCGCGACCGAGGTGCTTGCATAAACACTCTGCGAGAGACGCACGACGCGATCGCGCGGATCATAATGATCGGTCAGCGTACCGGATACCTGTTCAATGCGCACATCGTAGAGGCCGTTATTGTCGAGAATGCGGCGCGCCACATCGGCACCGCTGTAGCCGGAATCGCTGCGCACCTTCTGAAAGCGTGAAAAGGTTGATTGCACCCGCATTTGTGCCCATAAGGCCAGCAACATGGCAGGAACGACCAGAATGAGATAGTAGGAATCAAAAAACATAAAGAAACCCTCCCTTGAGGAGTTAGTATACCCTGAAATTATGTCAGGGGTTGGAACAAACAATCTCCGATTTGCAGACGCTTTCCGTTGAGAAATTCACTGCCTGAGATACGACGTCCCCCTTCAGGCTGTACCTCCAAAAGCGCAAGTGCGCCCTCGCCACAGGCGACGATGAGGTCCTTTCCGTCACACAGTGTGCCCGGAACTCCGGACCGTTCGCACTGAATGGCACGATGAATTTTGAGCCGTTTCCCGTCTGGAAGCAGAGCCCATGCCCCCGGGCAAGGCGAAACGCCACGCAACCGTGCATAAACGGCCGCTGAACTCTCTGCAACATTCAATGCGCCGTCTTGTTTGTTCAGCGGGGCAGCCCAAGTAGCAAGTGCTTCATTCTGCGGTTGGGGAAGGAGTGAATCAAAAGAAGCCAACGCCTCCGAAAGGGCATCGGCGCCCAGAAGCGAAAGACGGTCAAAAAGCGCACCTGCCGTTTCATCTGGGCCAATTGGTGTTTCCCGGCGCAACAAAATGTCTCCAGTGTCCAGGCCGGCCGCCATGTTCATGATGGTCACGCCGGTGACAGACTCTTGGTTGATGATGGCTCGTTGAATGGGAGCCGCCCCACGATAGCGGGGGAGCAGAGAACCATGTACGTTTACACAGCCCCGCGTAGGAATGACTAGCACGGCGGGGGGCAGAAGCTTGCCATAGGCCGTGACGATGATGAGTTCAGGTGCCAGCGCGCGCAAGGTTTGCTGCACATCCTCATTCTTGAGTGTAGGCGGTTGAAAAACCAAAAGTCCCTTTTCCAGTGCGAAAGTCTTGACCGGCGAGGGAGTCAGTGTAAAGTGACGGCCCTGCGGTTTGTCAGGCTGGGTAAAAACGCCTGCGACACAGTGACCGTCGGCGCACAGCCGTGCTAGTGAGGGCAACGCAAAATCAGGCGTGCCCATAAAGACAATACGCATTAGTCGATCTCCTCGGGATCAAGCATACGGATCACCAGATCTTTAAACAGACGACCATCGAGGTGGTCGACCTCATGACAGATGGCGCGGGACAGCAATCCCTCGCCTGTGATTTCACAGCGATTCCCGTGACGATCCAGATAGGTGGCCATTACCACCCGGGGACGTTTGACAAGGCCATATTCTCCCGGAGAGGAGAGGCAGCCCTCGCTGTCGATTACATGATCATCACTCTCAGACAGAATCTCAGGATTGATCATCTCAATCACACCATGACCCACATCGATGGTGATGACGCGTCGTAGGACACCCACCTGTGGTGCGGCAAGTCCCACGCCCTCGGACTTGACCATGGTATTGGCCATGTCATCCAGCAGGATCATCAGTCGATCGTCAAAACGCTCGACGGGGCGACTCGTTTTGCGCAGGATTGGATCAGTATCGCGTAGAATGGTTCTGATTGCCATAGGTCAATATCTCCCTTATATGTTGGAATCATAATACATGTCAAGACTGAGCGTTACATTGGAGCATCTGACACAGTGATCCTGTGCCAGTCGACGCAGCAGACTGCGCATGGATGCGTCGTTGCGACATTTGATCAGCAATCGCATGCGATATTTCCCGGCGGCGCGATAGGGGGAACATTCTGCGGGACCAAGCACACGAGCCGGCAAGCCACATTGGTCGGCGCGCAGCCTTTCAATCAGTGCGGCGCAGAAAGCATCGGCTGCTGCGTGTGAGGCCTCCTCATCAAGGGATGAAAACACGGCGCAGGTAATGGAGCAAAAAGGTGGATAAAGGCCGACGCGTCGAAACGAAATTTCCTCGGCAAAAAACCCCTCATAGTCCTGAGCAGCGGCAAATGCCAGCACACGGTTTTCAGGAGAAAAGGTCTGGATGATCGCGCGCCCAGGCAGAGAGGCACGTCCGGCACGCCCTACCACCTGCGTCAATAGCGAAAAGGTATGTTCGAATCCGCGAAAATCCTCAGCATAAAGCGACTGATCGGCGCAGAGCACGCCGACAAGCGTTACATTGGGAAAATCAAGCCCCTTGGCAACCATCTGCGTTCCCACCATGATGTCATATTCTCCGCGAGAGAAGGCCGAAAATGCGTGCTGATGGGAAAAACGAGCCATTGTGGTGTCGGCGTCCATCCGCAGAATGCGTGCTTCGGGAAAAAGCGTCGCAAGCTCTTCCTCGGCACGTTGTGTTCCCGCGCCAACGTAGCGCAGCAGTGCACTTTTGCAGGAGGGACACGAGGCCAGAGAGGGGAGTGAGCGTCCACAATAATGGCATTGCATCCGTCCATTGGCGGCGTGAAAGGTCATGGGTACCGAACAGCTTGGGCAGCGAACAGGCTCACCACAGGAGGAACACTTGATCATGGTATTATAGCCCCGGCGGTTGAGCAGCAAAATTGATTGCTCACCGCAGGAGAGATTGTGCAACAGTTCCTCAGAAAGAGCCTCGCTGACGCAGGTTGAGCCGGCAGCTAGAGGCGCCTCACGCAGATCGACCACGACAACCTCAGGTAAAGCGGCATCGGCATAGCGCTCAGAAAGCGTTACAAAGTGACAGCGGCCTGTTTGGGCGAGATGAAAGCTTTCAACCGAGGGCGTGGCCGAACACAGCAACAGGTGAGCACCATGGTATTTTGCACGGGCGCGGGCAATGTCCCGCGCGTGGTAGCGTGGTGCGCTTTCAGAGTGATAGGTGTGCTCTTGCTCCTCGTCGATGACAATCAGACCGAGATTTTCAAGGGGCGCAAAGATGGCTGAACGCGTGCCCACCACAATGTCAGCCTTGCCTGTGCGGATGCGGTTCCACTCGTCCAGCCGCTCGGTCATAGAAAGGGAAGAGTGTAGCACGGCGACAGCCGAACCGAAGCGGGACTCAAACAGCCCCATCGTTTGAGGTGTCAGCGCAATTTCGGGAATCAGCACAATAGCGCGTCGACCTTCGGCCAGAGTCTGCTCAACCAGCTTGAGAAAAACCTGCGTTTTGCCACTGCCTGTCACGCCGTGCAAAAGCGATACCGTTCCCGGCGTCTTTCCAGCGAGAAGCAGCATGTCAAAAACACGCTGCTGTGCAGTGGAAAGAACAATCGGGGACGGATGGTCGATCACGATGGTTTTGTCCGGCGTTTTGCGGGGAATGACCTCTTCAAACAATTCCACAGACCCGCCGGTGCGCAGGCGATCGAGGACGGTGCGTGTGGCACCGGAAAAATAGCAAATCTCACGTACTGAAGCACAGCCCACCGAAGTGAGCAAATCAAGCACGGCCCGTTGCTTGGGGGTGGGCCGCGCAGGAACGCAATCCCCGGTCAGACGCGCCATTACGGCGCGTTCATCCACAATGCGTTTTTTGACCATCTGGCCTCGCGTGACAAAGCCTTTTTCCACAAGTTCGAGCAGCGCGGCGTGGGTAGGCGCAAGACCACATTGAGCCAGCGCTTTGCTTTCATCCACCATGCGGTGGCGGGTTAATAGATACGTATACAGGCGTTTTGCTTCGGGAGAAAGCGCTGTATCGTCTTGTCCATTCTGCGCCAGAATTCCCATCGAAAGGCGCATACCGGCGCCCGGCGGTATGAGAACGCGCAGCGCATCAGACCAAGTGCAAAAGGTCGTTTCTCTCAGAAGCCGCAGCAGCCATAGCCCCTCTTTACCCAAAAGCGGACACTCATCGAGCGGCCGCAGTACCTGCTTGCAGTGTGCGGGAGCATCCCCCTTACGCAATGATACAATCCATCCCAGCCGGGTGCTGTTGCCTGAACCAAATGGAACCAGTACGCGGCAACCTGCGGTGGCAACCATCCCTTCAGGCAACAGATAATCATATTCGCGGTCGTAGACGGGTGCGGCTCTTTCAAGCACAATGCCGACAACACACATCAGGTGCGCTTGCGCAGCGGTACGTGGCGAGCCTCTGCAAATTCATTGACGGCCATCTGAACGGGCTTTTCATCCAGCATCTCATGATTTTCTTCGGCTTCGTCGGCAATTTCACGAGCGCGCTTTGCGACAGAAACAACAAAGCTGTAGCAGTCCTGTGTGTTACTCAGCATGTCGGACATGGAAGGTCTTAGCATTGATGCAACACCTCTTCAATCAAATTTTTATGATAACGAGCCAATTGGTGGCCAGCGCGCACGGCATCCATAAGCTGTGCCCGAGCCTCCTCAAGGTGATCGTTTACAATAATAAAATCATAGTGCAGGGCGTGAGAAATCTCTCCCAGCGCTGCCGAAAGTCGTCCCGCAAGCTGCTGTGCGTCCTCAGTTCCTCGGCTTTCTAGGCGGTGGCGCAACTCATAAAAGGAGGGGGGCATTACAAAGATCAAAAGGGCATTGGGACACAGCTGCTTGATCTGTTTGGCACCCTGCACCTCAATCTCAAGTACGACATCGTGTCCCGCATTTAAAAGTTGCTCGACAAAGTGGCGCGGTGTTCCATAATAATTGCCATTGTAGCAGGCAAATTCCAACATTTCTCCGGCAGCGATCATTTCCTCAAAGTGTGCGCGGGTGACAAAGTGATAATGCACGCCGTCTATTTCCCCTGCACGCGGGGTTCGTGTGGTGGCCGAAACCGAGAGCGTCAGCGGTCCACCCGGTGTAATCAACGGTGCGAGCAACGTTCCCTTTCCGACCCCGGATGGACCAGAGTAGACAACCAAAAGACCTTGCCTACTCATCCTCATCCCCTCCGCCATCGTCATCCGAGAGGCGGTTGGCGACCGTTTCCGGCTGCACAGCCGAGAGGATGACATGGTCTGAATCGGTGATGATGACC
Organism: Oscillospiraceae bacterium; assembly: GCA_036655815.1. GTDB lineage: Bacteria > Bacillota > Clostridia > Oscillospirales > Ruminococcaceae > Yanshouia. The sequence goes on along the minus strand of JAVVPJ010000001.1, from coordinate 3,605 downwards.
GCGCGGGTGCGTCTACCATAGGTCGCGTCAATGAGGGTGCCGCGGTCCCTCGCGTCCTGAATGATGCGTTTGATCGGAGCCGATTCGGGGCTGACAATGGCAACCAACTTGCGCGCTGAAACCATATTGCCAAAGCCGATGTTAATAAGCTTCACTGCGTCGCCCTCCTTTTATTCAAGATTTTGGATTTGTTCGCGAATTTTCTCAAGCTCGCTCTTGAGCTCAACAACCATGGCGGCGGCGTCGGCGTCCTGCGCCTTGGAACCGATGGTGTTGACCTCCCGGTTCATCTCCTGTGTCAAAAAATCCAGTTTGCGCCCTACGGCATCTCCGCTTTGCAGAATCTCATCAAATTGTGCGAGGTGACTGGCAAGACGCACAGTTTCCTCCGAGACATCAATTCGATCCGCAAACAAGGCGGTTTCGGTGATTAGGCGGCCTTCATCGATGGTACGATCGGACAGCAGCTCGGAAAGCTTCTGATAGAGGCGTGCGCGATAGTCAGCCACTGTTTTTGGGGACGACGCACGGATCTGGTTGGTCAACTTTTCAACTTGCGCCAGACGTCCCAAGATATCACGCCCCAGCCGGGTGCCCTCCGCGATGCGCATCGAAACAAAACGATCCAGCGCCAGCAGCGCCGTAGCTTGTACATCGCTCCAAACGGCTTCCTCATCGAGGGTAGTCTTCTCGACGGAAAAAACATCTGGTAGACGTGAAATGGTTGAGAGCGTCACATCGTCGACAAGTCCCGTCACACGCGCCAGCGCGCGGAGCTCTGATAGATAGCACTGTGCCAGCGGAAGATTGACACGAACCGCTGCATCGCCGCCTCCAGTGGAGGTGATGTTGACCGATACCTCAATTTTTCCACGTGAAACACGGCTTTGTACCAGAGACTTGAGTCGATCCTCAAGATAGCCACAGCCGCGCGGCGTGCGCACTGAAAGTTCAAAATATCGATGGTTGACCGACTTCATCTCAATGGAGATGGTGCGCGCGGGAAAGCTTTGCTCGGCTCGGCCGTAGCCCGTCATGCTCCTTACCATATGCGTTCCCTCTTAATCTCGTGTTTTCTTTTGTTTCCTTCTGTTTGCTTCTTTTATCATAACCCTACAGAGCGGTTTTGTCAACCGTGGCAGCCCTTGCAATCTCCTGTGCAGGTGCTTTTGCAATCGCCCGAAAAAAAGCGGTCGAGCCGCCCATGGAGGGGAATGCCCAACGCGGTCAGACGCCCAGACACAGTTTGCCCCAAATTGCCTATCGCAAAGGTTGTCATCCGACGCGAAAGCGCCGCAAAAAAGCCGGCCCGCGTCAGAGCATCCAACACGACGTCATCGGCACACACAATTTCAAAAAGGGTGACCAGCGATCCTTCAAGCACAAAACGGGCGCGGCCAAGCGATTTTTGGTCCGCTGCAGCCTCAAAGGTTAGCGCCACGCCGACAGATGGGACAAAATCGGGATCGGGGATGGGACAAATGGTTAGCATACAGACAAACCTCCCTGAATGGACAACGGCCGCGCGGAGAATAACCGGCCGCGCGGCGCGAAGGCTTTTTATTGTGGGCGACGCAGATATCGGCGGGGTGGGCCTTCTCTTTTGGGTGGTGGTGCGACAGTAACACTGCCACGAAGAGCACCCACCTCGGCAGGCGTCAATTCACGCCATTGACCGGGTTGCAGCATCCCAAGCCGCAGAGAACCAACGGAGGTGCGGCGCAACCGCGCGACTTCAAGGCCGACCCCTTCGCACATACGACGGATCTGGCGGTTCTTTCCCTCGTGGATGGTAATGCGTAAAACAACACGGCCGGCCTCGCGGGTTTCAACCAACACCTGCGCCGGCTGCGTGACTGTTCCATCATCCAGCGTGACGCCTGTTGACAAGCTGATCAGTTGCTCCTCTGTGATGTCAGGGCGCACCGTGGCACGATAGGTTTTGGGAACGTGGTTGCGGGGATGCATAATCAGGTTGGCAAAGTCGCCGTCGTTGGTGAGGAGCAACAGCCCCTCGCTGTCGCGGTCAAGCCGCCCGATGGGATAGACCCGCGCGGGTGCGTCCTGTACAAGATCGGCCACACAACGGCGGCCCAGCTCGTCCGCGAGCGTGGTGACATAGCCTCGCGGCTTGTACAGCATCAGGTAGACCTTGGTTTGTCGGGGGGTCAGTGCGACCTTTGCACCGTCAATATGGATTATGTCCCGTGTGGCGTCAATATCCTGACCGGGAGTGGCCGGGTGACCGTTGACCATAACGCGCCCCTGCGCGATCATCTTTTCGGCTCCGCGGCGGGATGAGATTCCGTTGTCTGCAAGCACCTTGTGGATTCTCACTGGGATGCTCCTTCCACCCGCTCATTGAGCGGGAAGCGATAATATTCAGGATGGTCAAAAAAGTCTCGAATCTTCTGGAGTAGGCTGCGCGTGTCGGTAAAACGGGATAACCGTTCCTCAGCTGCCACCAGCGGCGTCCAAGCAAGCTCACGCCCGTCCAACAGCAGCGTGGCTGATCCAACTACACGCCCCTGTGCAACGGGGGCATAGACAAATGGTTCCAGCGTAAGAGAAACGCGGCACAGCGCACTCTCACCTCCGACGAGGTAGGCGCCTAGCGGCCACAGCGCCTTGACCGGAAGCTTTTTTTCCGAGGCGCCGGTGATCGGAATTGAGAGATCACTGAGATGGTCGGTGGCATTAAAAAACGACAGCGAGGCAAAACACCGATCGTAAAGGTCATGATGGATGGTGAAGTCATTGGGACAGCCCAACGTAACAGCAATGAGGGTTAGGCCGTCGCGTTGAGCGGCTGAGACAAGGCAACGTCCCGCTTTTTTGGTGAATCCGGTTTTGAGACCGATACAATCATCACACTGCCAGAGCAAACGGTTGTGGTTGGTCAGCCAGCGATGATAAGGAGGATTCCCATAGCATACCTGCGCCGACTTTGCACGAACGATCTGAGAAAAGTCATCATTCTCAAGCGCAGCACGTGCCAACAGTGCCATATCGTAGGCCGTGGAATGATGATCACCCACATCCAGACCAGAAGGACTTTCGAATACGGTGTCCCGCATCCCCAATTCATCGGCCTTTTGATTCATCAACTGACAGAACGCTTCACTACTGCCAGAAATTTTAAAAGCGGCTGCGTTGGCGGCGTCATTGCCCGAAGCGAGGAGCATACCCCATGCAAGGGTACGCAACGTCGTCTGATCTTCCTGCACCAGACCCATCGAGGTTCCCTCAACATGAATGGCAGCCGAGTCAACTACAAAAAAAACATCTAACTCCTCTTGCTCAAGAGTGATGAGTGCCGTCATGATTTTTGTGGTGCTGGCCATGGGAAGCGGAAGATGGCTGTCTTTTTCATAGAGCACTCGCCCGCTGGCGGCCTCCATCATAACAGCGCCCTTGGCTCCCGCGGCCGACAGTGCCATCTGCGCCGCAGTTCCTGCGGCCACATCTCCGGCGAAAACGGGGAACGAAAGAAAAATCATACAAACGAATCCAAGGGCCAAACCTAGCGATTTTCTCATCAATGCGCCACCTGCCTTTGGAAAAGCATATTCCAAAGGAGGGGGGAAGATTCCCCAGGATATCAG